>NZ_JBYQCG010000213.1:0-45714 GCF_057837105.1 Burkholderia sp. APQ4-4ca
CGCGAGGCCCGAAGGTCCCCCGCTTTCATCCGTGGATCGTATGCGGTATTAATCCGGCTTTCGCCGGGCTATCCCCCACTACAGGACATGTTCCGATGTATTACTCACCCGTTCGCCACTCGCCACCAGGTGCAAGCACCCGTGCTGCCGTTCGACTTGCATGTGTAAGGCATGCCGCCAGCGTTCAATCTGAGCCAGGATCAAACTCTTCAGTTCAAACCTGTTACTGTTTTCGGTTCTTGCGAACCGGTCGCTCACTCAAAGCTGACAGGAATATGAATCACTTCATAAACCTGACTTACTTTAGTGTGAGACTCTTGATACTTTCGCTATCTGATCCGAGGATCAGCTCGCTGCCATCAAGCGCCCACACTTATCGGCTGTTAATTTTTAAAGAGCATTTCTGCGAGGAACCTAGCGTTTCCCGGCAGCGCTGCGTTTTCAGCAGCAGAGAAGCGAGATTATGAACCGTGTTTCGCAGCTCGTCAACAACTTTCTACACGACTTCGTTGCGACTGCGGGGCTCAACTTCCTGCGCTGCCAAGGTTCGCTACTTCCCGAACCCCGACAGCACCGCTTCCCTTCCTCTCGCGCCGCGTTTGCGTTAGCGCGAAAGAGGCGTGATTCTAAGCAGCTCACGTCGTGAGCGCAAGGGGTTTCGCGAAAAAATAAGGTGCCGCACGCTCTCGCGTGCGGCACCTTATATAGAAGCAGCCGAAATCGTCAGGAGGCCGCGCGCACCTGGCGCGCGACGATCTCCATATAGTGAGCAAGATCCGGCGTCATCTTGCCTTCCTCCTTCGCCGTGTCGTCCCAGCGGCGCAGGCGCAACGCGTCCTCCGCGAAGGGCCGCCGCAGGAACGCCACCGCCTCCTCGTCACTGAAGATGCCGCCCTGCAACGCCAGACTGCGCACGGAGTCCGGCGACAGACTCTCGAAGTAGCCGGGAACCGTACGGCACAGGCAGCGCTTCGCGTCGACGTGCAGCCGGATCGGCTCCAGCACCGCATCGGCAAACAGCGGCCGCAGGAACGGCAGCACGTAATACTGATGCAGATCGTCGATCCCGCGCGCGCTCGGCGTGTCGCCCTGGCGATTCAGCAAATGGCCGAAGTCGTGCAGGAACGCGGCCGCGACCAGCGCTTCGTCCGCCCCGGATTCCTCCGCCAGCAACCCGCTCTGCAATGCATGTTCGAGCTGCGTGACCGGTTCGCCGCTATAAGCCACATGGCCATGCGTGCGATACAGCTCGTGGATCTCTTCCACCGTCAACGCCATGCGCTTACTCCCAAGGCAGCGAAAACGTCTTCAGGTTCGTGAAGCTCCTCATCGCCTCCTGAACGCCTTCCTTGTAGCCGAGCCCCGAATCCTTGATTCCACCGAACGGCGACAGCTCGATCCGGTATCCCGGCACTTCCCACACGTTCACCGTGCCGACGTTCAGCTCGTTCACGAATCGCACGACCGCCGCCGTGCTATCCGTACAGACGCCCGACGACAACCCGAATGCGGTGCCGTTGCTGATCCGGATCGCGTCGTCGATCGTGTCGAACGCGATGACGGGCGACACGGGGCCGAAGGTCTCCTCGCGCACGATCGTCATCGACGGATCGACATTGTCGAGCACGGTCGGCGCATACAGCGCGCCGCGCCGCACGTTGCCCGTCAGCAGACGCGCGCCCTGCGCGACCGCCTCGTTCACGCGCGCCTCGAACAGCCGCGCCGCCGCCTCGTCGATCACCGTGCCCATTTCGTTGGCAGGATCGAACGGATCGCCGTATTTCCATGCGCGCGTCTTCTCGACAAGCAATTCGGTGAACGCCGGTGCGATCGAGCGCTGCACCAGCATCCGCTTGACGGCCGTGCAGCGCTGGCCCGAATTCCGGTACGAGCCGAGCACCGCCAGCGATGCGGCGCGATCGAGATCGGCATCGGCGAGGACGATCAGCGGATCGTTGCCGCCCAATTCCAGCACGATGCGCCGGTAGCCGGCCCGCGCGGCGATCGCCTTGCCGATCGCGACGCCGCCCGTGAACGTGATCAGCGACGCATGCGGATGCGTGACGAGTTCGTCCGCGATCTCGGCCGGGCTGCCGGTCAGCACCTGCAGCATCGGCTCCGGCAACCCGGCTTCATACAGCAGGTCGGCCAGATAGAACGCCGACAGCGGCACCTTCTCCGACGGCTTCACGATCACACGATTGTTGGTCGCGATCGCCGGCGCGATCTTGTGCGCGACCTGGTTCATCGGATGATTGAACGGCGTGATCGCGACGATCACGCCGTCGAGCGGCTGGCGCTGCGAGAACACGCGGCGCGCCTTGCCGTGGGGCGTCAGGTCGCACGAGAAGCTCTGCGCGTCGTCGCGCAGCGCCTCGACCGCCGCGAACTTCAGCACGTCGGCCACGCGGCCGATCTCGTGGCGCGAATCCTGTTTCGACAGCCCCGACTCGAGCGTGATCAGGTCGGACGCTTCCTCGGTGCGCTCGCGCAGCAGCGCAGCCGCCCGTTCGAGAATCTGCGAACGCGCGTAGCGCGTGAGCGTCGGCCGGTAGGCCATCGCGTAATCGAACGCCGCGCGCACGTCGTCGACGCTGGCGAGCGGCACGGTGCCGACGCGCGTGCCGGTGTACGGATCCGTGACGTCGAGCGTGCGCTCGCGCATCGCGCGCGTGCCGCACCAGCGCAATGCTTCGGCACGAAACGACGGATGATCCTGCCGCGGATGAGCCATCATGTCGCGATCCGGTTCAACACGAAATCGAACACGTCGAAGTTGCGCGGGCGGCGGGCGGGATCGTCGCGCTCGATACGGCGATTGAACAGCAGCGGCACTTCCTGCTCGGACACGCCGCCATGCGAACGCAACGGCACCGTGAGGCCCGACAGGTCGTGTTCGCGCTCGCGGGTGCCGAGCGTCATGTCGCGGCGGGCGATCACGACGAGATCGCCGATCCGGTCGGCCGGCAGTTCGAAACGGGCGGCGGCTTCCGCGTTGTCGAGCACGAGTTCGATGCCGTCGAGGCCGCCGACGCGCCACATCGCCTCGGCCCGGTCGACGCCGGGCGCCAGGTAGATCGTCGCGAACGAACCGAGCGCACCGTGATGCACGACGTACGGATCGGTAATCGGCAGGATCACGCGCGCAGCCCGCGCGCCGTACCAGCCGTCGAACGCATCCTGCAGATAGATCACGTTCGGCCGGCCCGTCGCCGGATCGTGCTTCGCGTTCATCCCGTGGTCGGCCGTGAGGCCGATCGCCCAGCCGAGCGCGTCGAGCTGCGCGAGGTAGCCGTCCATCATCGCGTAGAACGCGTTCGCGCCGGCACTGCCCGGCGCGCACTTGTGCTGCACGTAGTCGGTGGTCGACAGGTACATCAGGTCGACCTGCCGCGTCTGCGCGAGCCGTACGCCGGCCGCGAACACGAATTCCGACAACGCCGCGCTGTACACGTCCGGCGACGGCAGGCCGACCCAGTCGAGCACGTCGACGATCCCGTTTTCCGCGAGATTGGCCTGGGCAGCCTTCTCGGCCGAAAAGCAGATGCCCTTCAACTGCCAGCCGAGCAGCCGGCGCAGCTTGTCCTTCGCGGTGACGACGGCCACCCGCGCGCCGGCGTCGGCCACCGCCGCGAGCAGTGTGCCGGCGCGCAGGTAGGCCGGATCGTTCATCATGACTTCGGCGCCGCGCCCGCCGTCGGCGGCCGGATCCCAGAAATAATTGCCGCAGATGCCGTGGACCGCCGGCGGCACGCCGCAGACGATCGACAGGTTGTTCGGGTTGGTGAAGGTCGGCACGACGCAATCGGCGCGCCACGCAGTGCCTTCCGCAATCATCCGGCCGATGAACGGCGCGACGCCCGCTTCCACCGCGCGTTCGAGATAGGCGTACTCGCAGCCGTCGACACAGACGACGACGGTCGGCTCGACCGGCAGCCGGTAGCGTCGGCCGTTGACGTCGATCGAGCGTCCCGCGAGCTTCGTCGACCCGTTGCCGGCGGCCGGCTGCTCGCCGGGGCGCCGCAATGCGAACGCGGCGTTCATGATGCCACTCGCTTGCCACGCGGCACGCGCGCGGCGATCAGCAGCAGCGCCGCGAGCGACGCGCCGAGCATCAGCAGCGACAGCGCCGATGCCGGCAGGTAATAACCGCGCTCGACCTGGCCGATCACGACGATCGGCACGGTCGCGAAGCCGGGCGGATACACCGTCAGCGTCGCGCCGAGCTCGCCGAGCGACAGCGCGAAGCCGAGCGCGAGGGTCGCGCGCAGCGCCGGCACGAGTTGCGGCAACAGCACGCGGCGCAACACCATCGCGGGCGGCGCACCGAGGCTCGCGGCGGCTTCTCGCAGCACGGTCAGCTCCGGGCGCAGCGCGGCGGCCGCGCAGCGATAGCAGAACGGCAGAATCAGCGCGAGCTGCACCAGCACGACGATCGCGGCCGAGCTCGACAGGTCGAGCGGCTTCTGGTGATACGCGATCAGCACCGCGAGCCCGAGCACGACGCTCGGCACGCCGTTCGGCACCATCACGAGCGCGTCGACGACCGCGCCGAGGCCGCGCCGATCACGCCCTTCGAGCGCGAGCGCCAGCCACAGCCCGAGAATCGTGCCGAGCGCCGATACGCCGAAGCCGATTTCGAGGCTCGTCAGCAGCGCGTCGTATTCCGGTGAGCCCAGCCGCGCGAACCAGCGCAGGCTGTAGCCGGCCGGCAAGATCGTGCCCGACCATTGCGTCGACACGCTCGACAACGCGACGACGATCACCGGCAGCACGAACAGCCAGAAACACGCGAACGCGGCCAGCGCGAGCGCGGCGCGCGACGCATGCTTGAGCAGCGCGTCGGTCCAGCCGATCTGGTGGCGCGGCACGGCCTGCCCGATACGGAATTCAGCGGTCATCGTTTCCTCCCGTCGCACGCCGGTTCACCCAGCGATAAACCGCATACAACGCCAGCGACAGCGACAACATCACGACCGCGCCGGCCGACGCGGTCGGCAGGTCGAGATCGACGGTCGCGCTGCTATAGATCGCGACCGGCAGCGTGACGAGCCGCGCGCTGCCGAGCACGAGCAGGATGCCGAACTCGTTCAGCGTCAGCAGAAAGCACAGCACGGTGCCCGCGGCGATGCCCGGCCATGCGATCGGCAGCACGACGCGGCGCGCGAGCATCCAGCCGGGCGCGCCGAGGCTGCGCGCGGCTTCGATCAGCCGCAAGTCGAGCGTCGCGAACGACGCAAGCGTCGGCCGGACGACGAACGGCGTGTAGAACACGGTCTGCGCGAGAATCACGCCGCCGATGCCGAACAGGAAGTCGAGCGGCGGATTCTCGAGATGGAACAGGTGCTGCAGTGCAATGCCGATCGAGCCTTGCGAGCCGTACAGGAAGATCAGCGTGAACGCGACGAGGAACGACGGAAACGCGACGTACAGCTCCAGGAAGCGCGTGACGAGCGACGCGCCCGGGAACGGCCTGAAGAACAGCAGCGCGGCCAGCAGCACGCCGAGCACCGACGCGGTGCCGGCGCTCGCGAACAGCACGCCGAGCGTCGTCAGCAGCACGTTGCGCGTGTCGGGACTGCCGAAGAAGATCCGGTACGCGGCGAAACTCAGCCCGTGATCGCCGGTCACGCTCAGCAGCACGAGCCGCACCAGCGGATAGACGACGAGCGGGCCGAGCACGACGATCGCGAGCGCGGCCAGGTGCAGGTCGCCCATGCGCCTGCGGCGTCGCGCGGCGGCGGCATGCGCGGCGGCCGACGCGAGCACGTGCGGCGGCAGGCCGGCTTCAGGGCTCGATAAGGACGACATCGTCTGCCTCGCAATGCAGGGACACGCGCGCACCGCGCTCGGGCGCCGCGCCGCGGCCGCGCTGCATCGTCACGCGCACGGGCTCGTCGGGCGCCGCGTCGATCACGACCGCGATCGACAGGTCCGCGCCCTGCCATTCGACGGCCGACACGGTGCCATGCAGGCCGCCGGCCGCGGGCGGCATCACGGTGAGACGCTCGGGGCGCACGCATGCGACCTTGTCGCGCACCTCGTGACGCGGATCGCCGAGCGGGAAGATCACGTGCGGCGGCAACAGGTTCGCCGGGCCGAGATAGCGCGCGACGTAACCGTCGCGCGGTGCGTCGTACAGTTGCTGCGGCGTACCGAGCTGCGCGATGCGGCCGTCGCGCATCAGCAGCGCGCGGTCGGACAGCACGAGCGCGTCGTCGCGGTCGTGCGTCACGCAGACGACGGTCAGGTTCGGCAGGCGCTCGTGCAGCGCCTTCAGTTCGCTGCGCACCGACGCGCGCAGGTTGGCGTCGAGCGCCGACAGCGGCTCGTCGAGCAGCAGCACGTCGGGTTCGATCACGAGCGCGCGCGCCAGCGCGACGCGCTGCTGCATCCCGCCCGACAATTGCGCGGGCAGATGGTGGCCCGCATCGCCGAGTTGCACGAGCTTCAGCGCATCGGCGACGCGGCGCGTCACTTCCGACGACGCCATCCCGCGTGCACGCAGCCCGAATGCGACGTTCTCGAACACCGACAGGTGCGGGAACAGCGCGTAATTCTGGAACAGTAGACCGAGGTTGCGCTTGTGCGGCGGCGCATGGGTCAGGTCGCGTCCGGCCACGGTCAGCGTGCCGGTCAGGCCATCGGCCTTCACGAACCCGGCGATGAAGCGCAGCAGCGTGGTCTTGCCGCAGCCGCTCTTGCCGAGCACGGTCAGTAATTCGCCGGCGCCGATCGACAGCGACAGATCCTCGAGCACCGTGCGGGCGCCGTAGCGCACGCTCAGGTGTTCGATCTGCACGCCGCCCGGCGCGCCGGACCGCAGCGCCGCGTGCGGTTCGACGGCGCCGAATGCGCCGGGATGGGTCAGGGTGGTATCCACCGGGTTCATCCTCTTGCTCGCTGATACAGGCGGCGTGCGCCGCTCACTTCGGCTTGACGACGTCGAGCTGCTTGCCCGAGCTGCCGATCACATCCTTCTTCCAGCGCTCGATCCATTCCGGCTTCTTCGCCATCACGTGAGTCCAGTCGACCGGGATCAGGTTCACGCCCGCGATCGCCTTCTTGACCGCTTCGCCGTTCTTGCCGGCCAGCGGCACGTCCGTGCGGCCCGGGATGCCGTACATGTCCGGCACCTTCGACTGCACTTCCGTCGACATCAGGTAGTCGATCAGCTTCCGGCCGGCGTCCTGGTTCGGGCCGCTCTTGATCAGGCCGATGCCGTACGGCAGCTGGAACGTGGTCGGCCGGTCGCCGTCCTTCGCGGCCAGGAAGATCGGCTTGACCGACAACGCGCCGTGTTCGGCGTCGTCGAGATCCATCTGCAGGTCGCCGTTCGCGACGCTTATCTCGTTACGCGACAGCAGCACGTTCAGATAGCCCGTGCCCTTCGTGTGGAACTTCACGCTCTGCGACAGCTTCGCGAGGTAGTCGAACGCCTTGTCCTCGCCCATCAGCGACGTCGTCAGGATCAGCACGGCCATCCCGTCGCCGGCCGTGGCCGGGTTCGAGTACGCGACCTTGCCGGCGTAGGCCGGCGCGAGCAGGTCGGCGAACGTCTTCGGCTGGTTCTTCACGACGTCCGGGTTGATCGCGAACGAGAAGTAGTTGTTGACGAAGGTCGCCCACGTGCCGTCCTCGGCCTTCGCGATAGCCGGCACGTTCTTGTAGTTCACGCTCTGGTACGGCTGCAGCAGGCCCATCTGGCCGGCTTGCTGGATGAACGGCGGCAGCGTGACGATCACGTCGGCCTTCGGGGAATTCTTCTCGATGTTCGCGCGGTTCACCACCTCGCCGCTGCCCGCCGTCACGATGTTGACCTTCACGCCTTCCTTCTTCTCGAAAGCCGGCAGCACATCGCGATAGAGGTTCTCGAGGCCGTCCGCCGTGTACAGCACGACCGCATTTGCCGCATGCGCCGGCATCGCGACGCCTTGCAGCAGGCCGGCGGCGCAGGCGGCCAGCGCGAGCTTGCGGAATGCGCCGGCGGCGGCGCGCGAGGGTTTCTGCAGTGTCATCTCACTTCTCCGTAGGCGGAACACCAAACGGCCGGGGCACGATCCGGCTCTCCTGTCATCTCCGGGCAGGGCGCTGAACGGCCGCCGCGCCGCCGCGCTCGGGCTGGGTATCGCGCGGCAACCGAAGGATCACAGCGTTCGATGACAAAGCCGTGACGAATGCCACAATTTCCAAAAAATGACACATTTTGCCACTATCATGCACGTCATCCGGAAATGCCGCCCGGCGTTTCGTTCGCCCTTTGCTGGAGACAAAAGCCATGCCCGCCCCGATCCTGCTCACGCCCGGCCCGCTCACCACGTCCGCCACGACACGCCACGCAATGCAACATGACTGGGGGTCGTGGGACGCCGCTTTCAATCAACTGACGGCCAGCGTCTGCGCGGATCTCGTCGCCATCGCGCAGGGCGGCGACGCATATGTGTGCGTGCCGATGCAGGGCAGCGGCACGTTCTCGGTCGAAGCGGCGCTCGGCACGCTGGTGCCGCGCGACGGCGTCGTGCTGGTGCCCGACAACGGCGCGTATTGCGCGCGCATCCTGAAGATCCTCGGCCGGCTCGGCATCGACGCGATCGCGTTGCCATTCGGCGAGGACGCGGCCGTCGACGCGGCGGCCGTCGAGGCCGCGTTCGCGCGGGAGCCGCGCATCACGCACGTCGCGCTCGTGCACCTGGAAACGAGCGCGGGAATCCTGAATCCGCTCGATGCGATCGCGGCCGCATGCCGGCGGCACGGCAAGCGGCTGATCGTCGATGCGATGAGTTCGTTCGGCGCGCTGCCGATCGCGCTGGCGGACAGCGGCATCGACGCGCTGATCTCGGCCAGCGGCAAATGCCTGGAAGGCGTGCCGGGAATGGGGTTCGCGATCGTGCGGCGCGACGCGCTCGATGCGAGCGAAGGCCACTCGCGGTCGCTCGCGCTCGATCTCCACGATCAGTACGCGTATCTGCGCAAGACGGGGCAATGGCGCTTCACGCCACCGACGCACGTGCTTGCCGCGCTGCGCGCCGCGCTCGACCAGTACCTCGCCGAAGGCGGCCAGCCGGCGCGCGGGGCACGCTATGCGGAGAACTGCCGGACGCTCGTCGAATCGATGCGCGCGCTCGGCTTCGTGCCGTTCCTCGACGCGAACGTGCAGGCGCCGGTGATCGTCACGTTTCACGCGCCCGACCATCCGGCCTACGATTTCCGCCGCTTCTACGACGCGGTGCGCGACGCGGGCTTCATCCTGTATCCGGGCAAGCTCACGCGGCGCGAGACGTTCCGCGTCGGCTGCATCGGCGCGATCGACGCGAACGACATCCGGCGTGCGGTCGCCGCCATCGCGGCCGCGGTCGAATCGCTCGGCATCGCGATGCAGCACGCATGAGGTGGCGGACATGCGGGCCCGCCCGCCGGCGCCCGCAAACAAAAAAGCCCGGCGGCCGATCGGCCGCCGGGCGAACGCACCCTGTGTGCGGGGAACCAGCGCTTACAGCTCGATCCGCTTGATATCGCCGACGACGAAGATGTACGACAGCGCACCGATCAGCGCGATCACGCCGATGAACACGAGCGCGCCGACGAACGAGCCGGTGGACGCGACGATGAAGCCGACGACGAGCGGCGTGATGATGCCGGCAAGGTTCGCCGCGAAGTTGAAGATGCCGCCCGTCACGCCGAGCAGGCCGTCCGGCGCGATGTCCGACACGAGCGTCCAGCCGAGCGCGGCCATCCCCTGCGCGAAGAACGCGACCGACATGATGGCGATCACCGCCTCGTTGCTCTGCACGTAGTTCGCGAGAATGATCGTCGACGCGAGCAGCAGGCCGGCGATGATCGGCAGCTTGCGCGCGAGGTTCGCGGACTTGCCGCGGCGCAGCAGCCAATCGGAGAAGATCCCGCCGAACATCACGCCGACCGACGCGGCGATGAACGGCATCACCGCGAAGAAGCCGATCTTCAGCCAGCCCATGTGGCGTTCGGTCGCCAGATAGGTCGGGAACCAGGTCAGGAAGAACACGAGCGTCGAGTTACCGGCGAACTGGCCGAGGCAGATGCCCGCGAGCTGGCGCTTCTTCACCAGCTTGCCGACCATCGACCAGCTGAACTTGGCCTGCGCCGGCTTGTCGCCGCTCTTGCGCGCACCGTGAACGAGGCCGCCGCCCGCTTCGATGTACGCGAGTTCCTCCGAGTTCGCGCCCGGATGGTTGCGCGGCTCGTGGTAGAACTTCCACCAGACGAGGCCGAACGCGATGCCGACCCCGCCCACGACCCAGAACAGCGAGCGCCAGCCGAACGCGCCCATCAGCGCGAACAGCACCGGGCTGAAGAACGCGAGGCCGATGTATTCGCCGACGGTATAGGTGCCGGTCGCCATCGCGCGCTCGTTCTGCGGAAACCACGTCGCGACGACGCGGCTGTTGGTCGGGAAGCACGGCGCTTCCGTCACGCCGAGACCGAGCCGGCACGCGAGCAGCGTCGCGATGCCTGGCACGAAGCCTTGCAGGAGCGTGCACAGCGACCACAGCGTCATCGACCAGTAATAGGTGACCTTGCTGCCGAAGCGGTCGAGGAACAGGCCGCCGGGCACCTGCATCGCCACGTACGTCCACGAAAACGCGGAGAACATGATGCCCATCACGGCCGCGTTGATGCCGAGCTCCTTGGTGAGCTGCGGCGCAGCCACGCCCAGCACGGTGCGGTCGAGATAGTTGATCATCGTGCCGATCGCGAGCAGCGCGAGGATCTTGTAGCGCGCCGACGTGCGCCGGACCGTGCCGGCCGCCTGCGCCGGCGCGGCGCTCGTGTGGGTGGTGTGCTGCATGGTCGTCTCCTGGTCTCTTTCTGTGTCTGTAAGGGGTCAGCGCGCGACGAGCGACTGAAAGTGATCGAACATCCGCTCGGCGTCGGGCGTGCGCCCGGTGAAGAGCTCGAACGCGTCGACGGCCTGGTACACGGCCATCCCGCCGCCCGGCAGCGTCGCGCAGCCGGCCGCGCGGGCGGCGTGGATCAGTTCGGTTTCAAGCGGGAAATACACGATGTCGGCCACCCACATGCCCGCATGCAGCAACTCGGCCGGCAGCGGCAGGCCCGGATGCTTGGCCATGCCGGTCGGCGTGCAGTGGATCAGGCCGGTCGCCACGCGCATCGCGGCCGCGAGATCGCTGCCCGGCGTGACCCGGGCGGCGGGGAAGCGCTGCTGCAATTCGCCCGCCAGCGCAGTCGCGCGCGTGCCGTCGACGTCGAAAATCGTCAGTTCGGCCGCGCCCATCTGCAGCGCCGCGTGCGCGACGGCCGCGCCCGCGCCGCCCGCGCCGAGCTGGACGACGCGTGCGAGCGACGCGCCGGGCAGCCCGCGGCTGAACGATTTCGCGAAGCCCGACCAGTCGGTGTTGTGACCGATCCGCTTGCCGTCCTTGAACAGCACGGTATTCACCGCGCCGAGCGCACGCGCGTCGTCCGACAGCGCGTCCAGGTGCTCGATCACGCGCTGCTTGCACGGGTGCGTGATGTTCAGCCCGTTGTAGCCCATCCGCTGCGCGGCGTCGAGCAGTTGCGGCAGTGCGTCGGCGGTCACGCCGAGCACGTCGAGATCGATGCGCCGGTACACGTAGCCGAAGCCCTGGCGGAACCCCTCTTCCTCGTGCATCGCGGGCGACAGCGAACCGCCGATGCCCTGGCCGATCAGGCCGATCAGGAACGACGGACGGCTCATCGTGCGGCTCCCTTCGCGAACACCGTCGCCAGGCGCTGCAGCGCGAACACGTAGCCTTCGGTGCCGCAGCCGCAGATCACGGCTTCGGCGAGCGCCGACACATACGAATGGTGACGGAACGCCTCGCGGCGATGGACGTTCGAGATATGCACTTCGATCACCGGCTTCGCGATCGCGGACAGCGCGTCGGCCAGCGCCACCGACGTATGCGTATAGGCGGCCGGGTTGATCACGATGCCGTGCGTGTCGTGACGCGCGGCGTGCAGCCAGTCGATCAGCTGGTGCTCGGCATTCGACTGGCGAAAGTCGATTTCCAGCCCGAGCCCTTCCCCCGCCGTGCGGCAGCGCTGCTCGAGGTCGGCGAGCGTTTCCGCGCCGTAGATATGGGGCTCGCGCGTGCCCAACAGATTCAGGTTCGGGCCGTTCAGCACCAGTACCTTGTGCTTGCTCATCGTGTTTCTGCTCCTGAAACAGGGGCGGACCACGATCGGCGCCGCCCCGAAGACATCGGAATTTGGCGCTAGTGTGCGCCCGCGCAAGCGGGCTGTCTTTCCGGGTTTTCGCTAATTTGTACCATCTAGTTAGTTTGTACAATACGGATGACTAGCCTAGTAAATTCGGGATATGGCGCGTGCATCGAACTCAACGACTGGTTCATTCAGGGTCGGTTCGACACGGTCGGTTAGACACGGTCGGTTAGACACGGTCGGTTAGACACGGTCGGTCAGACCGGCGTCATGCCCCGCTCATCCGCAGGAATCGCCCCATGCAGCGCTCGATCGCCACCGTGTCCCTGTCCGGCACGCTCGCCGAGAAGCTCGCCGCCGTCCAGGCCGCAGGCTTCGACGGCGTCGAAATCTTCGAAAACGACCTCGTCTACTTCGACGGATCGCCGGCCGACGTCCGGCGCATGGCCGCCGATCTCGGCCTCGACATCGTGCTGTTCCAGCCGTTTCGCGACTTCGAGGGCGTGAGCGCGGCCCAGCTCGCGCGCAATCTCGACCGGATCAAGCGCAAGTTCGACGTGATGCATGCGCTCGGCACCGACCGCATCCTCGTGTGCAGCAGCGTGGCGGCCGACACGATCGCCGACGACGGCTTGCTCGTCGACCAGCTCGGCGTGCTGGCCGAAGCCGCGCGGCAGGCCGGCGTGGTGGCCGCGTACGAAGCGCTCGCATGGGGCCGCGTCGTGAAGCGGTACGGCCACGCGTGGAAGCTCGTCAATGCGGTGAACAGCCCGCACCTCGGCCTCGCGCTCGACAGCTTCCACACGCTGTCGCTCGACGATTCGCCGGACGGGATCGCCGACATCCCCGGCGACCGGATCGCCTTCGTGCAGATCGCCGACGCGCCGAAGCTCGTGATGGACGTGCTCGAATGGAGCCGCCACTACCGCTCGTTCCCGGGCCAGGGCGACTTCGACCTGGCGCGCTTCACCGCGCGCGTGATCGAGTCGGGTTACACGGGGCCGCTGTCGCTCGAGATCTTCAACGACGGCTTCCGCGCGGCGCCGACCGCGCTCACGGCCGCCGACGGCCACCGCTCGCTGCTCTATCTCGAAGACCTGACGCGCGCGCGGCTCGCCCAGGAGGGCCGCGCGCCGGCCGCCAGCCAGCCGCTGTTCGCGCCGCCCGCGCCGCCCGCGCACGTCGGGTTCCAGTTCATCGAATTCGCGGTCGACGCGCAGGCGGCGGCGACCGTCGGCGAATGGCTCGGCCGGATGCGCTTCCGGCTCGCCGGCCGGCATCGCTCGAAGGACGTGACGCTGTTCCAGCACGGCGCCGCATCGATCGTGCTGAACGCCGAGCGCGACTCGTTCGCCGATGCGTTCTTCCAGCAGCACGGGCTGTCGCTGTGCGCGTCGGCGTTCCGCGTCGACGACGCCAAAGTGGCGTTCGAGCGCGCGGCCGGCTTCGGCTACGCGCCGTTCTCCGGCCGCGTCGGGCCGAACGAGCGCGTGCTGCCGAGCGTGAAGGCGCCGGACGGCAGCCTCGAATATTTCGTCGACGAAGCGCCGAATGCGCCGACGCTGTACGAATCGGACTTCGTGCTGACCGACATCGACGGCCCGACCGAAGTCGGCCCGCTGACGGGCATCGATCATGTGTGCCTCGCGCTGCCGGCCGACGCGCTCGACACGTGGATCCTGTTCTTCAAGACGGCGTTCGGGTTCGAGGCCGAGCGCAGCTGGCTCGTGCCCGACCCGTACGGGCTGATGCGCAGCCGCGCGGTGCGCAGCGCCGACGGCTCGGTGCGGATCGCGCTGAACGCGTCGGTCGACCGTCACACGGCCGTCGCCGAATCGCTCGACCGCTACCACGGCACCGGGCTGAACCACGTCGCGTTCCGCACCGACGACATCGTGAAGACGGTCGCCGCGTTCGCGGCCGATGGCGTCCCGTTCCTGCGCATTCCGGCCAACTACTACGACGATCTCGCCGCGCGCTACGCGCTGCCGGACGAACTGATCGACACGCTGAGCGCGCACCACCTGCTCTACGACCGCGACGAACAAGGCGGCGAATTCCTGCATGCGTATACGGAACTGGTCGACAACCGCTTCTCGCTCGAGATCGTCGAGCGGCGCGGCGGGTACGACGGCTATGGCGCGGCGAATGCGGCCGTGCGGCTCGCCGCGCAGGCGCAGCGGCGGAAATAAGGAAAACGGGCGAATCAACCTGTTGGGGCCGGATCGCATCGCGCGATTCGGCTATCACGCAACAGGGCCCATCTCGCGTACGCCATCGCGGTAAATCGCACCGCCAGATACCGGCCGCGCGGCCGATCGAGCTCGCGCCAGGAACCCGCACGCCGTCCGGCGTTACATCCCGTAACCCGTACCGCGGTGCAGCATTGGGCCGCGCACTATGATTTTAAGAACCGCTTAAGTCTTCGACGGCACCATCCGCAACCAGTACCCGATGGTTATCTCGAAAAGGAGGACAGCGATGAGCGCCGTAGAAGCACCCGCGGGCCGCCCGGCCGCGCCCCCTGCAAAGAAGACGATGCTGCGCCGCCTGCTCAGTCATCATGAAATCGCGACGTTGCTCGTGCTGCTGCATGCACCGATCGGCGCGAACGCCAAACCCGAATTGCCCGCGTTGCAGGAAGCCGGCCTCGTCGAAATGGTCAAGCTCGACCCCGATACGGCCCCGAGCTTCCGGCTGACCGAAGACGGCACGGCCATCCTGAAAGGGCTCGGCTACCGCTGAGCCACCGTTTCCCGACGCTTCACCCTTTCCCGTTTCCCCGCCTTACCCCGCCCCCTGCGACGCGCCGGCCACGCCGGCGAGTCGCGTCACCCTGCCCGCTCCTGCAGCATCAACCGGTATTCCGTCGGCGTCACGCCGACCGTCGCCTTGAACTGGCGCGTGAACGCGCTGTGATCCGTGTAGCCGCATAGCGCGGCGACGTCGGTCACCTTGTCGTGCGTGACGAGCAGCGCGGTGGCCGCGTCGAGCCGCGTCTTCAGCAGCACCTGGCGCGGCGTCAGGTGGAACACCTTGTGGAAGTAGCGCTCGAGCTGCGCGACCGACATCCCGGCCATCTGCGCGAGGTGCTTCAGGTTCAGCGGCTGCACGTAGTGATCCTGGATGTGCTGGACCACGTCGGCGAGCCGGCTGTACGCCGGGTGCGAGCCTTCGTGCGCCTTCAGGTCGCGCGAGATGCCCGCGAGGCCGACCACCCCGCCCGCGGCGTCGCGCAGCGGCTCCTTGCAGGTCAGGCACCAGCCCGGCTGGCGGCCCGGATACAGGTGCAGCTCGAGCTGGTCCATCAACTGCTGGCCGGCGTTGATCGTCGCCATGTCCTGCTCGAAATAGCTGCGGCCGAAGCGGCGCGGAAACACCTCGTCGGCCGTCTTGCCGAGCAGGTCGCGCTTGTCCTTGTAGCCGCAGCGCATCGCCAGCGTGCGATTGACGATCGCGTAGCGGCCACTTGCATCCTTCACGAAGAACGCGACGTCCGGCAGCGCATCGAACACCGGTTCGAGCAGGCGAAAATGCGCGAGCATCGCGCCGAAATCGGCGTTGTCGGGCTGGTAGCGCAACGTGTCGGACAGGCTCATGGGCGGTACGGCAAGCAAGGTCGTCATCCCGGCAACCGCGAAGCGAGTGGCAGATGGCGTCGATTATAGGAGCGCCCCTTCGATCGCGTCGCTTCGAATGCAGGGCGGGCAAGACGGTCGCCGGTGGGCGACGCTCGTTGTGCACGCAACCAACGTACATGGCGCGCGGGCCGGCGAACGTTCCGCCTTCTTCGCAGCCGGCGCAGCGCATCGACACGCCGGCACCCCGCGCCCGAAACCATCATCCTAAAAATGCCGACCACCCGCGTCTTGGCGGGTTTGCGCATTCGTCATGACGATTTCGGCATATATCAGGGTAATCGACGATATGCCGATATCGTCGCCGGCCACGCATCGAACGCGCAAGACGCACGCATTTTCGCTGTCTAGACTTCGCTTCACGGTCACGAGACGACCTCCCGCCGCTGCCGCAATCGGCATGCACGGGCCACCGCCTCCGCTGTCGCGCACGCCGATCCCGGCACAGCGCGTGCGGCGTGCGGCGCGCCTGCATGGCCCGCGCATCGGCCTGCCGACCGAACCGTCTCGCCCGGTTTACCGGCGTCGCCCGCATGCGGGCGGCAGCCCAACCACGCCATCAAGGGGAAGTGAAAGTGAAGCTGAAGGTATCGCACGTCGCGCTGGCCGCCGCCTGCGCACTGTCGGGCGCGCACGCCATCGCCGCCGACGTCGTCAAGATCGGTTTCGCCGCACCGCTGACCGGCCCGCAGTCGAATTACGGCACGGACATGCAGAAGGGCGTGCAACTCGCGATCGCCGATTTCAACGCGACGCATCCGACGATCGGCGGCAAGCCCGTCACGTTCCAGCTCGACGCGCAGGACGACCAGGCCGACCCGCGCACCGGCACGACCGTCGCGCAGCGGCTGATCGACGACAACGTCCGCGGGATCATCGGCCACTTCAACTCGGGCACGAGCATTCCCGCGTCCGACCTGTACGATCGCGCGGGGCTGCCGCAGATCTCGATGGCGACGTCGCCGCAATACACGGCGCGCGGCTACAAGACGACCTACCGGTTGCTGACGAGCGACGCGCAGGCGGGCCGCATCGTCGGCACGTACGCGGTGAAGACGCTGCGCTTCAAGCGCATCGCGATCATCGACGACCGCACGGCCTACGGCCAGGGCATCGCCGACGAATTCGCGAAGGCCGTCGAAGCGGCCGGCGGCACGATCGTCAAGCGCGACTTCACCAACGACAAGGCGCTCGATTTCTCCGCGATCCTGACCAACCTGAAGGGCGTGAATCCGGACGCGGTCTTCTACGGCGGCGGCGACGCGCAATCGTCGCCGATGATCCGCAAGATGCGGCAACTCGGGATGAAGTCGGCGTTCGTGACGGGCGAGATGTCGCGCTCGCCGACGTTCCTGAAGGTCGGCGGCGACGCGGCCGAAGGCGCGATCGTCTACATGGGCGGGCTGCCGAAGGAAAAGATGCCGGGCTTCTCCGGCTACGCGGCACGCTACAAGGCGCGCTTCAACGAAGACGTGATCACGTACTCGCCTTATTCGTACGACGGCACGATCGCGCTGCTCACCGCGATGAAGGACGCGAACTCGACCGATCCGAAGGTATATACGCCGTATCTCGGCAAGGTGTCGATCAAGGGCGTGTCCGCGCCCAGCATCGCGTACGACGCGAAGGGCGATCTGAAGGATGCACCGGTGACGATCTACAAGGTCGAGCGCGGCGCGTTCAAGCCGGTCGACACGATCGCCGGCAACTGACAACCGATTGGCCCCCTCGCCCCGCGCGGCGCGTGCACGGCTCCCCGGCCGCCCGCGCCGCGCGCGCTTCGGCTGCATGGTCCGAAGCCGCTCCCGACACGCGCTCGCGCGCAGGCATTTCGCGCTCCTGTAGAATCCCCCCACCCGCTTTGACGCTTCGTCTCCGCCGTGCCCCATCCCGGTGCGGCGGCGCGTGTTGCGTGCCTCACCCGGCACGCGGCGCTTCGACGACGCAAGCCGCGCCTTGTCAGTCCATGCCGAAAAGCGGGCCCTGGAGACGCAGCACCGACAACTACATTCGAAAACCGATCGTCCTGACCATGCAAGCTTCCGAATTGAGCGGCGCGCCTCGCGCCGCCGAACGCGCGCTCACGCGCAGCGACTACAAGACCCTTGGCCTCGCCGCACTCGGCGGCGCCCTCGAGTTCTACGACTTCATCATCTTCGTGTTCTTCGCGCCGGCGATAGGGCAACTTTTCTTCCCGCACGACATTCCCGACTGGCTGCGCCAGTTGCAGACGTTCGGCATCTTCGCGGCCGGCTATCTCGCGCGCCCGCTCGGCGGCGTGATCATGGCGCACTTCGGCGACCTGTTCGGCCGCAAGCGGATGTTCACGCTGAGCGTGCTGATGATGTCGGTGCCGACGCTGCTGATGGGCCTGCTGCCGACCTACGACACGATCGGCATCCTCGCGCCGATGCTGCTGCTGCTGTTCCGCGTGCTGCAAGGCGCGGCGGTCGGCGGCGAAGTGCCGGGCGCGTGGGTGTTCGTGTCCGAGCACGTGCCGTCGCGCCACATCGGCTACGCCTGCGGCACGCTGACCGCGGGCCTCACGGCCGGCATCCTGCTCGGCTCGCTCGTCGCGGCCGGCATCAACAGCCGCTACTCCGCGGCCGAAGTCGGCGCGTTCGCGTGGCGCATCCCGTTCCTGCTCGGCGGCGTGTTCGGGCTGTTCTCCGTGTACCTGCGCCGCTGGCTGCATGAAACGCCGGTGTTCGCCGAGATGAAGGCGAAGAAGGCGCTCGCCGCCGAGATTCCGCTGAAGGCCGTGCTGCGCGACCACGGCCGCGCGGTGATCGTGTCGATGCTGCTCACGTGGATGCTGTCGGCCGCGATCGTCGTCGTGATCCTGATGACGCCCGCGCTGCTGCAGAAACAGTTCCACCTGACGCCCGCCACCACGCTGTTCGCGAACAGCGTCGCGACGCTGTGCCTGACGGCCGGCTGCATCACCGCGGGTTCGCTCGCCGGCTGGATCGGCGCGAAGCGCGTGCTCGCCATCGGCGGCATCGGGCTGGCCGCGTGCTACTACCTGCTGTTCGCGCAGGTCGCGGCCGACGCGTCGACACTGCCGCTCTACTACGGGATCGCGGGCTTCATGGTCGGCACGATCGGCGCGGTGCCGTTCGTGATGGTCAAGAGCTTCCCGGCCGTCGTGCGCTTCTCGGGCATCTCGTTCTCGTACAACGTCGCGTATGCGATCTTCGGCGGACTCACGCCGGTGATCGTGTCGCTGATGATGAAGTCGAATCCGCTCGCACCGGTCGTGTACGTCGCGACGATCTGCGTGCTCGGCGCGATCGCCGTGCAGTTCTCGAAGGATGCGAAGGACGTGAAGGACGCACGCTGAACCGTCGGCGCGCACGCGCCGGCCGGATGAACGAAGGGCCGAATCCCGCGGCGTGCGGGATTCGGCCCTTTTGTCTTGCGTCGGCTTGGCGCCGCGACGCGGATCAGTTCAACGCAGCACGCCGTACGACGAACTCGGCCGGCGCAGCGCGTCGATGCTCGCGCCGCCGGCGCCCGTGACGAACAGCAGCAGGAACCCGCCGGCGATCGCGACGTTCTTCCAGAAGTGAATCACCATGTCGTGCTGGACGGCGGCATTCGTCGCGTCCCAGAAATTGTGTCCGACCATCGCGGTCGCGATCGTGTAGACCGCCATCAGCAACGCGAGCGGCCGGACCTTGTAGCCGACGATCAGCAGCAGGCCGCCCAGCCCCTCGATCGCGACGACGATCGGCGCGACGACCTGTTGATAGGGCACGTTCATCCCGTGCAGATACGCGACGAAATCGCTGTAGCCGAGCAGCTTCATGATGCCGCCCCACAAGAACAACGCCGCCAGCGCCAGGCGTGCGAAAAAAATGACGCCGGAATCGACGGTACGCGTCATGCCTCTCTCCTCGTATGCAATTCGACCGCCCGCGCCGGGCGTGCCCGGGCGGTTCGGCGCCGCGCGGCCCGGGAGGGCGCGCGGCAAATGGGCCAGCATAGAGGGTCTTTCCGCCGTGTCCAAGAGGTTGTAGCAAATCTTTACACTGCGGCGGCCGCGCCGGCGGCCCGGCGCGCTGAAAAACGCGTTTAGCCCGCGTCGCTCAACAGCACGCCTTTCTTGAAGATGAAGCAGCCGTAGCCGCGCGTTTCGCCGGTGACGATCACCGCATACGCCTGCTGCGCGCGCTCGTAGAACGCGAAACGTTCGACGCCGGTGAGCGGCACCGCGCGCCCTTCCGCGCGGTCGATCTCGGCCTGCACTTCGCGCTGCACGGGCGGCACCGCGGCTGCGTCGCCGACGACTTCCATCCGCCACGCGGGCGTGTCGACGAACGTGTCGAGCGGCAGCACCGACAGCACCGCGCGCACGACGCGCGCCGAATCGGCGCCGTCGACGCGCAGCGCGCGGCCGACCACCGTGTGCTCGGCAACGGATTCCGCCGGGAAATTCGCGTCGCAGATCGCGATTTCGTCACCGTGGCCCATCGCGCGCAGCGTGTGCAGGATGTCGGCGTGCAGCAGCGGGTCGAGATTCTTCAGCATGTGGGTTGGTCTCCGGGGTGGGTAACGAATCGCATAACGTTACCCGATCCCGGCGGCCGTGGTGCAGGCATCGTTCGCGTTACGACGCGGCGGCCGGCATTTCGTCGATGAAACCCGTGACCGACGCGAGGCGGCCCGACGCGTCGACGATGCCGAAGTCCGAGCCTTTCACGATCGCCGCACCGTCGGACGACACGAGCGCCCACGAGAACCGCAGATGCTGGCCGAACGCGTCGACGTCGGTCGTGCGCCGAAAGCGGCAGGCAGGGAAGCGTTGCTGCACGGCGACGATCATCGTGTCGATGCCCGCGTGGCCGTCGCCGGCCATCAGCGGATCGCGATAGGCCGCATCGCTCGCGTAGGTCGCGTCGATCAGGTCGCGGCGGCGCGCGGCGTCGGGTTCGTTCCACGCGTCGAAGTAGCGGTCGATCAGGTCGGCGTGGACGGACGAAGCGGATTGAGCGGTGTTCATGGCGAGGCTCCTTGTATGGGTGGACGATGTCGCGGACGTTTCGGGTCCGCGTGCCGCTATCGTCGCCGGGCGCGTGACGGTGGTCGATTACGTACGAGGTAAGGAAATCGCACCGACCACGCGCGGCACGCCTGCGCCGCCGAATCGGGAATGCGCCGCCGCAATGAAAACGGGCGCCCGAAGGCGCCCGCATCGTCTTGCCGCAACCAGCGCACGCGTCAGGCGTCAGGTCACCGGCGCCGGATTGAACAGCGTCAGCGCATTCGCGAGCTTCCATTGCTCGGCCCACGTGCGGCGCTTGCCGCTCGCGACGTCGAGCATCAGCCGGAACAGTGCCCAGCCCGTGTCCTCGATCGTCGCCGCGCCGGTCGCGATCTGCCCCGCGTCGAGATCCATCAGGTCGTGCCAGCGGCGCGCGAGATCGCTGCGCGTCGCGACCTTGATCACCGGCACCTGCGCGAGCCCGTACGGCGTGCCGCGACCGGTCGTGAAGATGTGCAGGTTCATCCCGGCCGCGAGCTGCAGCGTGCCGCAGATGAAGTCGCTCGCGGGCGTCGCCGCGTACAGCAGCCCCTTCTGCTTCGCCCGATCGCCGGGGCGCACGACGCCGGCGATCGGCGCGCTGCCCGACTTCACGATCGAGCCCATCGCCTTCTCGACGATGTTCGACAGGCCGCCCTTCTTGTTGCCGGGCGTCGTGTTCGCGCTGCGGTCGACGCGGCCGCGCTCCAGATAGCGGTCGTACCAGTCCATCTCGCGGATGATCTCGCGGGCCACGTCTTCGTTCGCCGCACGCGACGTGAGCTGTGCGACGCCGTCGCGCACTTCCGTCACCTCGGAGAACATGATCGTCGCGCCCGCGCGCACGAGCAGGTCGGCCGCGAAACCGACGGCCGGGTTCGCGGTGAGCCCCGAGAACGCGTCGCTGCCGCCGCACTGCACGCCGACGACGAGATCCGACGCGGGGCACGTCTCGCGGCGGCGGCGGTTCAGCCGCTCCAGATGCGATTCGGCCATCTTCATGATCGAGTCGATCATCGAGTTGAAGCCGACGTGCGCGGCGTCCTGCAGGCACACGACGCCGCCGTTGCCGGTCGCGCCGTCGGCCGCCACCGGAATCGCGCCCGGCGGCAACAGGCGCTCGGGCTGCAGCTTCTCGCAGCCGAGGCTCACGGTCATCACCTCGCCGCCGAAATTCGGATTCAGGCTGATGTTGCGCAGCGTGCGGATCGGGATGTCGGCGTCGGGCGCATCGATCGCGACGCCGCAACCGTACGTATGTTCGAGCCCGACCACGTCGTCGACGTTCGGATAGCGCGGCAGCAGTTCGTCCTTGATCCGCTTCACCGCGTGCTCGACGACGCCCGACACGCACTGCACGGTCGTCGTGATCGCGAGGATGTTGCGCGTGCCGACCGAGCCGTCCGCATTGCGGAAGCCCTCGAACGTATAGCCTTCGAGCGGCTCGAGCGGCGGCGCGGCGCGCGTGGCGAGCGGCAGGTCGTCGAGCCCAGGCGGCTCGGGCATGCGCATCGTGCGCTCGTTGACCCAGCTGCCGCGCCGCAGATCGGTCAGCGCATAGCCGATCACCACGTTGTAGCGAATGACCGGCTCGCCGGCCGCGAGGTCGACGAGCGCGACCTTGTGCCCTTGCGGCACGCCTTCGCCCAGCGTCAGCCCGTCGGCGAACGTCGCGCCTGCGGGCAAACCGCCGTCGTTGACGACGATCGCGACGTTGTCGTCCGGATGCACGCGGATGTAGAGAGGGGAAACAGTCATCGGAATTCCTGGAGCCTATCTGCGATATCGTTAGTCATCATACGACATTCAACGTCAATTGATGATGCTGCGTAAACCCTTATCCGGAAAGACCCTAACCTCGACCCGCCAGCAAACCGCTTGCGCCGCTCTTTCTTGCGTTGTACGATGACATACAACGACATCGCCAATTCGGCTCGTATGCCGTTTCCGACGAACCAGCACTCGCGCTAGACGGACGACACTCACCATGACTTCACCGCAAGAACTCAAACAGATCATCTCCCACGGCCTGCTGTCGTTTCCGCTGACGGATTTCGACGCCGACGGCAGCTTCCGTCCGACCACCTATGCCGAGCGCCTCGAATGGCTGGCGCCGTATGGCGCGAGCGCATTGTTCGCGGCCGGCGGCACCGGCGAATTCTTCTCGCTCACGCAGCGCGAGTATTCGGACGTGATCCGCGTCGCGACGGAAACCTGCAAGGGCAAGGTGCCGATCCTCGCCGGCGCGGGCGGCGCGACGCGCGTCGCGATCGAATACGCGCAGGAAGCCGAACGCCTCGGCGCGAGCGGCGTGCTGCTGATGCCGCACTACCTGACCGAAGCGAGCCAGGAAGGAATCGCCGATCACGTCGAGCAAGTGTGCCGCGCGCTGAAGATCGGCGTCGTGGTGTACAACCGCGCGAATTCGAAGCTGAATGCGGACATGCTGGAACGCCTCGCCGACCGTTGCCCGAACCTGATCGGCTTCAAGGACGGTGTCGGCGAAATCGAAAGCATGGTCACGATCCGCCGCCGCCTCGGCGATCGTTTCGCGTACCTCGGCGGCCTGCCGACGGCCGAAGTCTATGCGGCCGCGTACAAGGCGCTCGGCGTGCCGGTGTACTCGTCGGCCGTGTTCAACTTCATCCCGAAGACGGCGATGGCGTTCTACGAAGCGATCGCGAAGGACGACCACGCGACGGTCGGCCGCCTGATCGACGAGTTCTTCCTGCCGTACCTGAAGATCCGCAATCGCCGCGCCGGCTACGCGGTCAGCATCGTGAAGGCGGGCGCGAAGCTCGTCGGCCACGACGCGGGCCCCGTGCGCGCGCCGCTCGTCGACCTGACCGACGAAGAAGCCGCCGAGCTCGACGTGCTGATCAAGAAGATGGGCCCGCAGTAAGCCGGGTTCGCAGGCGGCGCGGCGCCTTCATCGGCACGGCGCGCCGGCGCCCGCAGTCCTCCGTAGCCGTATCACGCGATGGCCGCGCGGCTCGACGAGCCGGCGCGGCCATTGCATTACATCTGCGCGATCGCGCCGATGATCCGCTGGCGCACGGTCGCGAGCGTGCGCTGCGTCTCGTCGATCCCCTTGCGCGCCGCGAGCGGCCGGCCGCGCGCGGGCGACTCGGCGCCCACGATCTGTTCCAGCACGTCGCGGTCGACCACCGCATCGAAGAAGCGCCCGACCGTGAACATCGCGTACTGCTTCGCGGTCGCGAGATGCGTGTTGGCCTGCGTGAGCGCGTCGGCGCGCTCTGCGCCGTTCGGCTCGTCGATGCTGCGGCGATGCTTGAGCGCGAACACCACCGCCTCCATGTCGTACTTGAAACGCTCGACGGCCCTGCCGAAGATCAACGAATGCGGATCGGAGCCCGCGACGGGCCGCCCCTGGTTGATCGTCACGTCGAATTCGCTGCCGCCCAGCTCACGCTGCAGCGCGAACAGCGCGTCGGCCAGCACGCGCCCTTCGCTGGTTTCGCCGATCTGGGTACGGACCGATTTCGCGACGTCGCCGATCGTTTTCCACAACCCGGCCGCGAACAGGTGGTCGCCACGCTTGCTGATATTCATCGGATGGTTCCTTGTTGGTCTTGTGATCTCTCAGGCTCGCCTGCGGGCCGGACGGCCCGAGGCTTCGCTACTGTAGGAGAAACGCGGGCAACAGGAAAGACACCCTGAAAAAAAGCGGAGACGGCCATCGGCCGCCTCCGCTTTCATCCATCCGGCAAGCAGCCCGGCGTTCGCCGCCGGGCCGCCGCCACATCACTCCGCCTTCCCGTCCCGCAGCCGCGGAATCGCGAGCGGATTGCCTTCCCGCAGCCCTTCGGGCAGCAGATCGTCCGGGAAGTCCTGGTAGCACACCGGCCGCAGGAAGCGCTCGATCGCGGTCGCGCCGACCGACGTGACGGCCGGGTTCGACGTCGCGGGGAACGGGCCGCCGTGCACCATCGCATCGCACACCTCGACGCCGGTCGGATAGCCGTTGACCAGCAGGCGCCCGGCCTTGCGCTCGAGGATCGGCAGCAGCCGGCGCGCGAGCGGCTTGTCGTCGGCGTCGATTTGCAGCGTGGCCGTCAACTGGCCTTCGAGCGCGTCGAGCACGCGCGCGACTTCGTCGAGATCGCGGCAGCGCACGATCAGCGACGCCGGCCCGAACACCTCGTGGCTGAACGCCGGCTCGCCCAGGAATGCCTGCGCACCGACTTCATACAGCGCGCCGCCTGCCTGGCAGTCGGTCTGCGCGGCCTCGCCCACGCCGATTTCGCGCACGCCCGGCAGTTCGGCCAGCTTGCCGCGGCCATTGCGGTATGCGTCGGCGATGCCGCGCGTGAGCATCACGCCGGCCGCCTTCTTCGCGAGCGCCTGCGCGGCGACCGCCTCGAAACGGTCGAGATCGGGGCCGTCGATCGCGAGCACGAGGCCCGGATTGGTACAGAACTGGCCGACACCGAGCGTCAGCGAATCGACGAAGCCCGTCGCGATCGCGTCGCCGCGCGCGGCGAGTGCGGCCGGGAACAGCACGACCGGATTGATGCTGCTCATTTCCGCATAGACGGGAATCGGCTGCGGGCGCGCGTTCGCGATCTGCACGAGCGCCATCCCGCCCTGCCGCGACCCGGTGAAACCGACGGCCTGGATCGCCGGATGGCCGACCAGCGCCGCGCCGATCACGCGGCCGGGGCCGACCAGCAGCGAGAACACACCGGCCGGCATGCCGGTTTTCTCGACCGCGGCGCGAATCGCGCGGCCGACCAGTTCGGACGTGCCGAGGTGCGCCTCGTGCGCCTTCACGATCACCGGGCAGCCGGCCGCGAGCGCCGACGCGGTATCGCCGCCGGCCACCGAGAACGCGAGCGGGAAATTGCTCGCGCCGAACACGGCGACGGGCCCGAGCGCGATTTTCTGCAGCCGCAGGTCCGAGCGCGGCAGCGGCGTGCGTGCCGGCTGCGCGGGATCGATCGACGCGGCGAGGAAGCGCCCGTCGCGCACGACGCGCGCGAACAACCGCAACTGGCCGACGGTGCGGCCGCGCTCGCCCTGCAGCCGCGCGACGGGCAAGCCCGTTTCGGCATGCGCGCGCTCGATCAGCGCATCGCCGAGCGCGACGATTTCATCGGCGATCGCTTCGAGAAACGCCGCACGGGCCGCGAGCGGCTGCGTGCGGTATGCATCGAACGCATCGCGTGCGAGTTCGCACGCGCGGTCGACGTCGGCCTGCGTCGCGACGCCGAACGCCGGGGCCTCGATCGGCGCGCCCTTCGTCGGGTCGAACGCGTGCAAGGTGCCTGCCGAGCCGGCCACCGCTTCGGCGCCGATCAGCATCTCTCCTGTCAGTTGCATGGGTGTGCTCCGTGGTTCGGGAATGAATAGCTCATTGTAACGCAACAGATACGATGTCTGCCGACGGCATTGCGTCATGCTCGCCGCCTGTGAGGGCGCGGACGATACACCGCCAAGCGTTGTCCGGCCAGCAAATGACGACATTCCCATATTGTGGCGAGGATCTTCAGAGGGAAAACCCGCGGTTTCTGAATTCCGGCATTGTCCATAAACTTTCGGCCATGTCATACGACGACGTACATTTAAAATGCCCGATTAGCCCTCCCCTCGCGATTCCGCTCGACCTCGCGCACACCGCGCGCCGAACCGCCGTGCGCTACTGGATCCTCGCGATGCTGTTCGTCGTCACGACGCTCAACTATGCGGACCGCGCGACGCTGTCGATCACCGGCACGCCGATCCGCAAGGCATTCGGCATCGACCCGGTGACGATGGGCTATGTCCTCTCGGCGTTCAACTGGGCGTACGTGCTCGCGCAACTGCCGAGCGGCTGGCTGCTCGACCGCTTCGCGCGCGGCGCGTGTATGCGGCGAGCATCTTCCTGTAGTCGGCGTTCACGCTGCTGCAGAGCACGATCGGCTACCTCGTCGGCGCGAGCGGCTCGTTCAACGGCGCGCTGGTGTTCGTCGGGCTGAACGCGCTCGTCACCGTGTTCAGCTATCTCGTGATCGTGAAGGACATCAAGCGCGTCGAACTGCGACATCGCGCCGCGTGAGGTTCGACCTTTGAAAAACGGCGGCCGCTTTTTACGCAGCCGCCGTTTTTTTGCATCGGATCGACGTCAGACCGACGCGTGCACGACGCGCAGCATGTCGTGCACGCCGGACGTCATCAGCGCAAGAAACGCGAGCAGGCCCACGTAACAGAGCGCGTAGGTCGTCTTCGTCTCGATCGACGTCGCGTAGTACACGCGGTTCTCCGGCGCGTCGGGATCGTAGCGCCACGCGCGCTTCAGTTGCGGCAGCGCGAGGATCGCCATCACGATCAGCAGCGGGCTCGGCCGATACGCGAACAGCGCGATCAGCACCGGCACGCCCGCGAACCAGATGCGCGGCGACAGCACCGCGGTGATCCGCCCGCCGTCGAACGGCGACAACGGAATCATGTTGAACAGATTGAGGAAGAAGCCCGTGTACGACAACGCGAGCAGCAGGTTGCTGTCGGTGTGCCGCGCGGCCGCGTAGCAGGCCAGCGCGCCGAGCGTGCCGACGAACGGCCCCGCGAGCCCGACGTACGCTTCCGTTTCCGCGTCGTGCGGCATCTCCTTCAACTGGATCCACGCGCCGACGAACGGGATGAAGGTCGGCAGCCCGACGTCGAGCCCGCGCCGCTGCGCGGCGACGTAGTGGCCGGCTTCGTGCACCAGCAGCAACGCGACGAAGCCGGCCGCGAAACGCCAGCCGTAAAACAGCGCATAGACCGCGATCGACGCGAGCATCGTGCCGGCCGATACGAGCACCTTGCCGAGCTTGAGGCCGCCGAAGATCAGCAGCAGCAGCTTCGTCATTCCTTGCGCTCCGTGGCGGCCCCGTCGGATGCGTCGGCGACGGCCGGCACCGCGGCCGCCTTCGGCTTGCGCCCGAAGAAGCGCTTGAGCGCCGCGCCCCCGGCCAGCAGCGCGAGCGCGCCGACCTTGAAGAACTTCACCGCGAACGCGCCGATCAGCGCGAGCAGCCCGAGCTTTTTCGCGCCGACGCCGACGATCAGCGCCGCGAGCCCGTACTCGGCGACGTGGTCGGTCGACTGGTTGAAGTCGGCATAGCGCTTGCCGTCGTTGAAGCGGATGTTCGACAGCAGTTCGTCGGCCGAGGCCTTGTACTTCGGCAGATCGGCGAGCGTCGACGCCATCGTCAGCGACAGGTAGCCGTCGCGGCCGAGCACGAGCGTCCGGTAGTTCACGCCGTCGTTCGCGGCATTCGGCGCCGCGCCCTTGTCGCGGATGATCGCCGACCACACGAGCCGGTGCGTGGCCGCGTCGTACGCAGGCGCCTTCGCCCAGCCGACCACCTCGGTTTCGGGCAAGCCGCGCTCCTTGCGCGCCGGATTGCTTTCCTCGGTGCCGGCCTGCAGGCTTTTCAGCAGTTCGTCAGGCTTCCAGTCCTTCGCGTCGTCGTCGCGAATGTAGCCGCTCGGCTCGAACGACACGACCGAGAGCCAGTCGGCGTCCGGATCGTCGGGCAGCACGAGGCCGACCAGCTTCGATTCGTCGACCGAATTGCCCATCGAGCGCAGGTAGCGGCCGGCTTCGGCGGCCGGCACGAACGATTCGCCGGCCTTCAGCTTCAGCACGGCTTCGTGTTTGACGTCGATGTCGGTCGGCCCCTTCACGACCGCTTCGTTGGCGGCCGCGGCGGCGGCCCTCATTTCTACCTGTGCAGCTTCGGTCTGCGCGTGGCCGCGGGTCGCGGCGAGTGCGAGCGTCGCCACGCAGGCGAGCCGGACGGCAAGTTTTTTCATTGTTGGATTCCCCTGGAATGCCTTGTTGTCGATGTGCGCGGCGGCCGGCCCAGGCGTTGTGGTCGCGGGTCCGGCGCCGCCTCTCAGGTGGCACGGGGGCTATGGTAACGCAGCGGCTGCACGCGACCGGGCGCGGCGCGATGCTTACCTCGCAGGTAATGCCGAAGCGGCGCGGGATTGCCTATCATCTCCTCCATGAACTCGACCGCCGCCTTCCATTCGCCTTCCCCGTCCGCCGGCCGTGCGTCCGGCGTCGGGCCGCTGCTGCGCACGTGGCGGCAACGCCGGCGCCTGAGCCAGATGGCGCTCGCGCTCGAGGCGGACGTGTCCGCCCGCCACCTGAGCTTCGTCGAATCGGGCCGCGCGCAGCCGAGCCGCGAGATGGTGCTGCATCTCGCCGAACGCCTCGACGTGCCGCTGCGCGAACGCAATGCGCTGCTCGTCGCGGCCGGCTTCGCGCCGCTGTTTCGCGAACGGCCGTTTTCGGACCCGCAACTGGATGCCGCACGTCATGCGGTCGAAGCCGTGCTGCGCGGGCACGAGCCTTATCCGGCGCTCGCGGTGGACCGCCACTGGACGCTGCTCGCGGCGAACCGGATGCTCGGCGCGCTGGTCGCGCAGGCGGACCCCGCGCTGCTGCAGCCGCCCGTCAACGTGCTGCGGCTGAGCCTGCATCCGGACGGTCTCGCGTCCCAGATCGTCAACCGGCACGAATGGCGCGCGCATATCCTGCATCGGCTGCAACGGCAGATCGATGCGAGCGGCGACAGCACGCTGCATGCGCTGCGCGACGAGCTCGCCGCGTATCCGGCGCCGGCCAGGCAGCCCGACGATTCGCACGCGCGCACCGATTTCGCGGATATCGCCGTGCGGCTGCGCACGACGCGCGGCGAGCTGACGTTCTTCAGTACGACGACGGTGTTCGGCACGCCGGTCGACGTGACGCTGGCGGAACTCGCGATCGAGGCGTTTTTCCCGGCGAACCCGGAAACGGTGGAGGCGATGCGAGCGTTGGCGGAGGCGTTGCCGGCGGCGTAACGCCGGCAAGCGTGCCGGCACCGTCCCGCTGCTGATTACGTATAGAGCGACGCCGGCGGCAGCTCGCCCGTCAGCGCGAACCGGCCCACGTCGCGCAGCCGGTAGTCGAGCGGATCGTGCAGCGTATGCGTGCGCGCGTTCCGCCAGAAGCGGTCGAGGCCCAGCGACGCGGCCGTCGCGCGCGCGCCGCACGCGTCGAACAGCGCCTCGCCGTTATCCAGCGCCGCGCGCTGCGCGACGATCTTCGCTTCCGATACCGCGAGTGCGGCTTCGGCGCGTTCGTCGGCCGTCAGCGCATCCTGCCGCGCCCACGCGTGCTGCAACGCGCCGGCCGCGCGATCGGCCAGCGCCGCCGCGGCGATCGCGCGCACGCGCATGTCGCCGAAGCGCTGCAGCGTGTACGGATCGTCCTCGGCCCGCTCGACGCCCGCATGGATCCACGGGCGGCCATGCTGCCGCACGTAGTCGCGCGCCTCGGCCAGTGCGCCTTCCGCCAGGCCGACGAACAGGTTCGTCAGCACGAGCTGCGACACGAGCGTGCGCAGCGTCGCGCGCGGCGTCGGCGCGGCCTCGGAGCGGTGCAGCACCTCGTCCGGCGCGAGCGTCACGCCGTCGAAGCGCACGCTGCCGCTGTCGGTCTGACGCTGGCCGACCGGATCCCAGTCGTCGTTGACCGTGATGCCGGCCCGATCGGTCGGCACCACGCCGAACACGGTGCGGCCGATCGCCGGATCGTGCGCGGACACCGTCATCCGCTGCGAGCCGCGCGTGCCGGAACAGAAGCCCTTCACGCCGTCGAGCCGGTAGCCGCCGTCGGACGTCGCCGTGGCGACGAGCCGCGTGTCGAGCGGATTGACCGCGTTGCCCCACCACCAGCGCCCGTCGACCGTGCCGCGCAAATAGCGCTCGCGCTGCGCGGCGCTGCCCCACACGTCGACGCTCACCACCTGCAGGCACTGGAAGCCGACCAGATGCGCGAGCGCGCTGTCGACTCGCGCGACCTGCCGGATGACGTCGTAGATCGCGGGCCACGCCGCTTCCTGCCCGCCGAACGCACGCGGCACCGCGAGCGTCAGCAGGCCCGCATCGGCAAGCCACTGCTTCTCCTGTGCCGCATGACCGCCGGCGCGGTCGCGCTCGGCGGCGCTCACATGCAGCGCATCGATCGCGCGCGCCAGCGCGGCGCGGTCGACGGCCGGTGTATCGGTAGCCGGCGCGAGCGTCGCCGGGCCGCTTGGATCGTTCATGCGACAGCTTCCTGTTCAACGGTTTCGCCCGACAGTGGAGCGAGCGCACCCAGCTGACGGCCGGTCAGCCGCGACAGGATCTCGCGCCGCCAGTCGTCGTAGATCGCACGATATTCGGCGATATCCGCGCCGAATACCAGTGCGGTATGCGCGTATTCGTCGTGCAGATAGCCGTCGAGCCGCGCCTGGGTTTCCTCGTCGGCCGCGATCACGCGATCGATCAGCGCGTCGCGCTCGGCCGCCGGCAGCGCCTGGAGCGTGTCGAACCACCACTGGACGATCTGCACGCGATGCCATTCCTCGTCCGGGCGAATCCGGTTCTCGCCGTGCTCGCGCATCGCGCTGTCCCCGATGCGGCCGGTCTTGCGCTGGATCCACAGCTTCGCGAGGATGTGCAGCTCATAATGCCATTCGAACGCGAGAAAGCCCGCGACGTCGCGCACCGCGATGTCGCCGATGCGCGCCCAGTGCGCGGCGACGAGCCGGTCGACTTCCGGCAGCGGATCGCGCCCCGTGAGTTCGGTCACGCGCTCACGGCCGATCACCGCGTGCGCGCCGTCGTCGCCGAGCTGGCGCGACAGAATCAGCTGGAAATGCGGATCGTCGCGAAACAGCGTGTCGATCGCCTTCGCGACGACCTGCACGATGAACAGGTCGTGCGACGCCATCTTCGTGTAGTAGTCGGCGACGGCGGCCAGTTCGTCGCCGTTGCGCGGCTCGCGCGGCGGCGTGGCCACCTTGTCGAGGAAGCCCGGACGATGGCGTCGCGCCACCTCCAGAAACAGCGTTTCCTCGAATTGTCCGTTCCATTCGCGCGGCGCGCCGATAGGCAAGGTCATGGTTTTCTCTCAGGATCAGGAATGAAGCGAGCGGACGCTTGTGGCGTCGCTCAGGTTCGCCGGGTCACGCGTCGGACCAGGCGGTCGCCCGTGATTTGCACGGCCGAGACGAGCGCGATCAGGATCACGATCACGGTCGCCATGACGGTCGTGTCGAAACGTTGATAGCCGTAGCGGATCGCGAGATCGCCGAGGCCGCCCGCGCCGACGGCGCCCGCCATCGCGGTCGAGCCGATCAGCGCGACGACGGTGATCGTGAAGCCGCCGAGCATGCCGGGCAGCGCTTCGGGCAGCAGCACGTGCCATACGATGTGGCGGCGCTTCGCGCCCATCGCGAGCGCGGCCTCGATCAGCCCGCGATCGACTTCGCGCAGGCTCACTTCGGCGATCCGTGCGAAGAACGGGATCGCGGCGATCGACAGCGGCACGACGGCCGCCCACACGCCGATCGTCGTGCCGATCAGGATGCGCGTAAACGGCAGCAGTGCGACCAGCAGGATGATGAACGGCGTCGAGCGGAACACGTTGACGAGCGCACCGAGCACCGTGTTCGCGCCGCGCCGCGCGTAAATGCCGCCGGGCGCGGTGGTCACGAGGATCACCGCGAGCGGGATGCCGATCAGCGCGGCGATCGCGGCCGACGCGGCGACCATCGACAACGTGTCGCGGATTGCGTCGAGCAGTTCGGGCCACCAGAGCTCAAACATAGCCGAGCACCTCCGCATGGTTCGCATGGCGGCGCGCACGTTCGAGCAGCGCGGCGACCGCATCGCCGCGCGCCGCCGACGGGCCGGCGTCATCCGCACGCGGCGTCGCGGCGATCACGAGCCGCCCCTGCGCATGCCCCTGGATGCTTTCGATGCCGCCGTGCAGGAACCGCACGGCGCCGCCGAGCGCCGCCGCGAGCGCGCCAACATCGGGTGCGCCGCCGCTCTCGCCCGTATAGCGCACGTCGAGCACGATCTGCGCGCCGTCGGGCAGCGCGGCCTGCTCCGGCAGCGGCCGCACGCGCGCGGCCAGCTCGGCCGGCAGGTCGTGCTGCAGCGTGCTCAGCAGCGCGCGCGTCGCGCCGTGGCGCGGATCGCCGAACACGCGCCACACGGGGCCGGTTTCGACGACTTCGCCCTGTTCGATCACCGCGACCGTGTCGCACACCGCGCGGATCACCTCCATCTCGTGCGTGATCAGCACGATCGTGAGCCCGAGACGGCGGTTGATGTCCGCGAGCAGCGCGAGGATCGATTGCGTGGTTTCCGGATCGAGCGCCGACGTCGCTTCGTCGCACAGCAGCACCTCGGGATCGTGCACGAGCGCCCGCGCGATGCCGACGCGCTGCTTCTGCCCGCCGGACAGGCTCGCCGGATACGCGTCGCGCTTCGCGGCGAGCCCGACGAGCTCGAGCAGCGCGTCGACCTTGCGCACGCGCTCGGCCTTCGGCACGCCGGCGATCTTCAGCGGCAGCGCGACGTTCTCGAACACCGTCTTCGCGGACAGCAGGTTGAAATGCTGGAACACCATGCCGGTGCGGCGCCGCAACGCGACGAGGCCATCCTCGTCGAGCGCGCCGACGTCGACGCCCTGCACACGCACGCGGCCCGAACTCGGCCGTTCGAGGCCGTTCAGGAGGCGCAGCAGCGTCGACTTGCCGGCGCCGCTGCGGCCGATGATGCCGAACACCTCGCTGCGCCGCACGTCGAGCGTCACGTCGCGCAGCGCGGCGGCCTGGCCGCGCGGCGTCGCGAACACCTTGCCGACCTGCTCCAGCGACACGGCCGCGCCGCCGGCCAGCACGGCCGGTTCCTCATGCGCCGTTGCACCGACGCCGGCGCCCGCGCGAACGGCCGATGTCTCGATGAAACCCAGCGTATCGAACAATTGCGTCATCGCTTCGCTCCGTCAGGTTCACGCATGCGCGGGATGCGCGGGTTCGGCTGCGGCCGCCGGCCGGTGCTGCGCGCCGGTATGCCAGGCGGGCAGGCGCGGACCTGCGCCGAACAGCTTGTCGCGCAGCGTCGGCGCGGGATCGTAGTCTTCCTTGTAGACGCCGCGGTTCTGCAGCTCGGGCACGACCCAGTCGACGAAATCCTCGAACGACTCGGGCATCACCGTGCGCGTCAGGTTGAAACCGTCGATACCGGTCTCGTCGATCCACGCCTGCAGTTCGTCCGCGACCTGCGACGGCGAACCGACGATCGGCGCATAGCGGCCGCCGAGCGACATCTGTTCGAGCATGCGGCGCACGGTCCACGTGCCGGTCGTGCTCTTCTTCGAGATCGCGTCGACGGCCGACTGGATCGAATCGGTCTTCACATACGAGATCGGCTCGTCGAGGCCGTATTTCGCGAAATCGATGCCGGTCGAGCTCGCGAAATGCGCGAGGCCGGCTTCGGGGCTTGCGTAGCGCCGGTACTCGTCGAACTTCTCGCGGGCGAGCAATTCGGTCTCGGCCGTCACGACGCTCACGCCTGCAAAGATCCTGATCGACGCCGGGTCGCGCCCGTGCCGCGCGGCGGCCGCGCGGATATCGAGCGCCGCCGCGCGCGCCGCGGCCTTGCTCTGGCCGTTCACGAACACGCATTCCGCGTGACGCCCCGCGAACTCGACGCCGCGCGCGGACGAGCCGGCCTGGTACAGCACCGGCGTGCGTTGCAGCGACGGTTCGCTCAGATGAATCGCATCGATCGAATAGAACGGCCCGTCGTGCTTCACGCGCCGCACCTTGCCCGGCTGCGCGAACACGCGCGCCTTCGCGTCGCGGATCACCGCGTCGTCGTCCCAGCTCTGTTCCCACAGCTTGTAGACGACGTCCATGTAGTCGTCCGCGCGCTCGTAGCGGTCGTCATGGCCGATCTGCCGCGCGAGGCCCATCCCGCGCGCGGCGCTGTCGAGGTAGCCGGTCACGATGTTCCAGCCCACGCGCCCTTTCGTCAGATGATCGAGCGTCGACATGCGGCGCGCGAACAGATAAGGCGGCTCGTAGGTCAGGTTCGCGGTCACGCCGAAGCCGAGATGCCGCGTGACCTGCGCCATCGCCGGCACGAGCAGCAGCGGATCGTTGACGGGCACTTGCACCGATTCGCGCAGCGCGGCGTCGGGGCCGCCGCCGAACACGTCGTACACGCCGACGATGTCCGCGAGAAAGATCCCGTCGAACTTGCCGCGTTCGAGCGTCTTCGCGAGATCGGCCCAGTAGTCGAGATCGGTGTAGTGCGCGGAGCGGTCGCGCGGATGCGTCCACAGTCCGTGGTTGATGTGCCCGACGCAGTTCATGTTGAACGCGTTGAGCAGGATTTTCTTGCGGTTCGCCGTCGTCATGCCGCCTCCGTCACCACGCGATCGCGTACAGCGAGCCGAACGCGTTGTCGAGCGCACGGCGCACCGCCGGCGAGTGCTGGTAGATCGAGATGAACTTGCGGATGCGCGGATCGTTCGCGCGTTCGGGCCGCACGACCCACTGGATCGCGAAGTTCTTGTTCTCGGTGCCGTCGAACAGCAGCGCGCTGTTCGGGTCGGTCGTGCCGGCGAGCTTGATGAAGCTCGGATAACCCTGCGCGAGATCGACGTCGTCGAGCGAGCGCGCGAGCTGCGACGCTTCGAGCGGGATGATCTTCAGGTGCTTCGGGTTGGCGACGATGTCGCGCGTCGTCGCGCGGTAGTCGGCGCCCGGCTTCAGCGTGATGAGCCCCGCGCGCTGCAGCAGCAACAGCCCGCGCCCGCCGTTGACCGGATCGTTCGCGATCGCGACGCGCGCGCCGTCCTTCAGTTCGGCGAAGCTTTTTACCTTCTTCGAATAGAGGCCGATCTTCATGATCGTGCCGGGCGCGATCGAGATGAAGTTGTAGCCGCCCTGCTTCTTCGCGTTCTCGAGAAACGGGATGTGCTGGAAGTAGTTGACGTCGATGTCCTTGTTCGCGAGCGCCGCGTTCGGCGTATTCCAGTCGGTGAATTCGACGATCTTCACGTCGAGGCCCTGCTCCTTCGCCTCCTTCGCGGCGATCTTCAGCGCCTCGATCTGCGGGCTGGTCGAGATGCCGACCTTCAGCGGCGCGGTGTCGGCGCGCGCACCGTTCAGCAGCGCGACGCCGAGCAGCGCGGCCGTCAGCACGCGGGCCAGGCCGGCCACGCGGCCGGCGGAAAAGCGGGCGGAAAACACGGGATGCAGCATGGGAACCACTCTCCTGTCCAAAGACGGTGTCGACGGATGAGCGACGCCGCGGCGAACGCGCGGGCGTTCTCCGGACAGTCGTCGTCACGTCGGAAAAAAGATCAGCCGATGATAGAGAGCGGCGGGAAGGCGGTCTACGAAGCGATTGTGCGAAGAAAATCGCGCGCGGCGATATGGCGGGCGATATGGCGGGCGATATGGCGGGCGACATGGCAGGCGGCTGGCATGGCCGGGCGCCCGGGCCGCGGTCAGGCCGAAATCTCGGCCTCGCTGCCGCGGGAATTCCGAAATCTCGGCCACCCCGCGTGGAAAATCCTTTCCGCAGACGAAATAAATCCCTTACGAATCAATGGATTAAAAATATTCCGGCAGGCCGGAATTCTGGCATGGGGGTTGCGTAATAGACGGCACACGATGCCGCGAAGCGATGCAGGCATTCCAAACATCAGGAGACACGTCTTGCAGACCTCTATCCATACCCCGTCCCATCCCGAGCCGATTGCCGAAGCCGGCCCCGCCACGCGCGAACGCTTCTGGCCGGAAGGCTGGTGGAAGCTGATGGAAATCCGCATCGGCATCATCCCGCTGCCCGTCTACGTGATCCTGTTCGGGCTGATCGTCGGCTTCGCGGTGACGGGCAAGGTGCCCGGCGAGATCTCGATGGCGATCGCCGTGCTCGCGTTCTTCGGCTTCACCTGCGCGGAACTCGGCAAGCGCCTGCCGCTCCTGCGCAACATCGGCGCGGCCGCGATCTTCGCGACCTTCGTGCCGTCGGCACTCACGTACTACCACGTGCTGCCGAAGCCGGTGCTGAACCTGACGGTCGAATTCACGAAGTCGACCAACTTCCTGTACCTGTTCATCGCATCGATCATCGTCGGCAGCATCCTGAGCATGGATCGCCGCGTGCTGATCCAGGGCTTCGTGAAGATCTTCATTCCGCTCGCGGCCGGCTCGGTCGCCGCGGCGATCGTCGGCACGGCGGTCGGCACCGCGCTCGGCCTCGGCGCGCGCCACACGCTGCTGTACATCGTCGTGCCGATCATGGCGGGCGGCGTCGGCGAAGGCGCGATTCCGCTGTCGATCGGCTATTCGGAACTGATGCATCTGCCGCAGGGCGAGATGTTCGCGATGGTGCTGCCGTCGGTGATGCTCGGCAGCCTGACCGCGATCATCCTGTCGGGCGCGCTCGACATGCTCGGCAAGCGCCTGCCGCACCTGACCGGCAACGGCCGCCTGCAAGTCGGCGAAAGCGGCGACATGACGCCGGAAAGCGAGGAAATCCGCGGCCACGTCGACGTCACGCACATCGCGGGCGCCGGCATCACCGCGATCACGCTGTACCTCGTCGGCCTGATGGCGCACAAGCTGTTCGGCCTGCCCGCGCCGGTCGCGATGCTGTTCCTCGCGGTGCTGGTGAAGCTCGCGCGCGCGGTGTCGCCGCCGCTGCAGGAAGGCGCGTTCGTCGTCTACAAGTTCTTCTCGACCGCCGTCACGTATCCGCTGCTGTTCGCGATCGGCGTCGCGATGACGCCGTGGGACAAGCTGACCGCCGCGTTCACGATCGTCAACGTGATCACGATCGTGGCGACCGTCGCGACGCTGATGGGCACCGGTTTCGTGGTCGGCCGCCTGCTGAAGATGTACCCTATCGACACCGCGATCGTGAACGCCTGCCACAGCGGGCAAGGCGGCACCGGCGACGTCGCGATCCTGACCGCCGCGAACCGGATGCAGCTGATGCCGTTCGCGCAGATCGCCACCCGCATCGGCGGCGCGATCGTCGTCACGGTGACGCTGATCCTGGTCGCGCACTTCGGGTAACGCGCGGCCGCGCGCACCGTCGCGCCGACTGCCTCGCACGCGCCGCCGCCGGCCTTGGCCGGCGTGCGGCGCGCGTCGTTCCGGACGGCCGGTTGCGGACGGCCGGTTGCGGGCGGCCGGTCGCGGACAACCGATCGCGGGCTTCGATGAGGGCGAACGTGCAGAAGAGCTTCAAGGGAATCCCGTGGTGGGGGTGGGCATCGGCCGCGGTGCTGTATGTCGGCGTGGCCGGCGCGGCCGTCGATTTCGCGTGGGAACGCGCGATCGACGCGCTCGAGGAAGCCGGCGCGCACCGGCTCGACCTGTATGCGTCGAGCCTCAAAAGCGAGCTCGGCCGCTTCGAGATCCTGCCCGGCCTGGTCGCGCGGCAGGACGGCGTACGCGCGATGCTGAAAGCCGCGCCGAACGAGGCGCCCGAGCTCGTGCATGCGGTGAACACCTACCTCGAAGCCGTGAACCGCGACGCCGGCAGCGGCGCGGTCGACGTGATCGATCTGCAAGGCGACGTGATCGCCGCGAGCAACTGGAACGAGACGATCAGCTTCGTCGGCACCAACGTGTCGTACCGGCCGTACTTCAAGGACGCGCTCGCGCGCGGCAGCGGCCGCTTCTTCGGCATCGGCACCAACACCGGCGTGCCGGGCGTCTACTTCGCGAGCGCGGTGCGCAGCGACGGCGTGCCGATCGGCGTGGCCGCCGTGAAGATCAGCGTCGATCCGCTCGAATCGGCATGGCGCGCGCCGGGCGTCGCCGCGATGGTCGTCGACGGTAACGGCGTGATCGTGATCTCGACCGAGCCCGCATGGAAATTCACCGCGCTGCGCCCGATCACCGCGCAGCAGCAGCGCGACATCCAGGCGTCGCGCCAGTACGCGGGCCGCACCGTCGACGCGCTGCCCTATCGCCGCATCGGCGACCGCAGCTCGGCCGCGTGGTTCGGCACCTTCCCCGATCCGCGCCACGCGGGCCGCACCACGCGCTATCTCGTGATGTCGCGCCCCGCGCCGCAGGCCGGCGATTCGCTGATGGTGCTGCTCGACATCGCGGGCGCGCGGCGCCAGCAGCAGACGGCGTTCGTGTTCGTCACCGGCGCGTTCCTGATCGTCGCGCTGCTGGTCGGCTATGCGATCCAGCGCCGCCGGGCGATCCTCGCGCGGCTGAGCGCGCAGGACGCGCTGCGCCGCGCGAACGATCGGCTCGAACTGACCGTCGCGCAACGCACCGCCGCGCTGACGGCCGCGAACGAGCGGATGCAGCGCGAGATCGTCGAGCGCGAGCGCACCGAGCAGCGGCTGCGCGATTCGCAGCAGGAAGTCGTGCACGCGGGCAAGCTCGCGGTGCTCGGACAGATGGCCGCCGGCCTCACGCACGAGCTGAACCAGCCGCTCGTCGCGATCCGCACGCTGTGCGACAACGCACGCACGTTCTTCGAGCGCGGGCAGCCGGCGCCGGCGCTCGCGAACCTCGAACGGGTCGGCAAGCTGGTCGACGGCATGGCCGTGCTCACCGGCGAGTTGAAGGCCTTCGCGCGCAAGCCCGACGTCGAGCGCGTCGCGGTGTCGCTGAACGAGGCCGTCGCGCATGCGCGGCTCATCTACGATGCGCGGATTCGCGACGAAGGCGTGCGGCTCGACGTGAACATCGCGCCCGGCACGACGGTCTCGGCCGAATCGAGCCAGTTGCAGCAGGTGATCGTGAACCTGCTCGGCAACGCGCTCGACGCGGTGCACGACGCGCCGGTGCGCCGCATCGTCATCGACGCGGCCGGGCCGGACGACGACGGCCGCGTGCGCTTCACGGTGGCCGACAGCGGCGCCGGCATCGCGCCCGACGTGCTGCCGCACCTGTTCGAGCCGTTCGTCACGACCAAGCCGCGCGGCCAGGGCCTCGGGCTCGGCCTCGCGATCACGTCGCGCATCGTCGAGGCGTTCGGCGCGAGGATTACCGCGACGAACCGCGACGAAGGCGGCGCGCAGTTCACCATCGAATTCGCGGCGGCGACGCCGCAACAAAGGACAGAGCATGGAAGATGAGATTCGCGTGCTGGTCGTCGAGGACGATGAAAACGTCCGGATCGGCGTCGAGCAGGCCGTCGCGCTCGCCGGGTTCCCGGTCGACGCGTTCGCGTCGGCCGCCGACGCGCTCGCGCACGTCGCGCCCGGCGCGCCGGTGGTGATCGTGTCGGACGTGCGGATGCCGGGCATCGACGGGCTGCAGCTGCTCGACCGCGTGATGGCCATCGACGCGCAGATTCCGGTCGTGCTGATCAGCGGCCATGCGGACATCTCGACGGCCGTCGGCGCGATGCAGGTCGGCGCGTACGACTTCATCGAGAAGCCGTTTTCGTCGGACGTGATCGCCGGCCGTGTCGCGCGTGCAATCGAGAAGCGCCGGCTGACGCTCGAGGTGCAGGGCTTGCGCGCCGCGCTGAACAACTGGCAGGGCATCGAGGCGTTCGTGCTCGGCAAGTCGCCCGCGATGGCCGACGTGCGCAAGAAGATCCTGCGCCTCGCCGATACGTCGGTGTCGGTGCTGATCACCGGCGAGACGGGCACCGGCAAGGAGCTCATCGCGCGCAGCCTGCACGACTTCGGCGGCCGTCGCGACGCGCATTTCGTCGCGCTGAACTGCGGCGGCCTGCCCGAGCAGGTGTTCGAGAGCGAGTTGTTCGGCCATGAAGCCGGCGCGTTCACCGGCGCGATCAAGAAGCGCATCGGCAAGATCGAATGGGCGGACGGCGGCACGCTGTTCCTCGACGAGATCGAGACGATGCCGATCGCGCTGCAGATCAAGATGCTGCGCGTGCTCCAGGAGCGCGTGGTCGAACGGCTCGGCGCGAACGACCTGATTCCGGTCGACTGCCGCGTGGTGGCCGCGTCGAAGGCCGATCTCGCCGAACTCGCGGCCGACGGGCGCTTTCGTGCGGACTTGCTGTATCGCCTGAACGTCGCGCAGATCGAACTGCCGCCGCTGCGCGAGCGGCGCGAGGACGTGCCGCTGCTGTTCGAGCATTTCGTGCTCGCGGCCGCGCGACGCTTCGGCCAGCCGGCGCCGGTCGTCACCGCCGCGCAGGTGTCCGAACTGATGACGCACGCGTGGCCCGGCAACGTGCGCGAGCTGCAGAACGTGGCCGACCGCTTCGTGCTCGGGCTGACCGGCGACAGCCTGCTGTCGTCTGGCGAAGCGCCGGCCGTGGGCAGCACGCTCGCGGAACAGCTCGCGTATTTCGAGCGGATGCTGATCGAGGACATGCTGCGGCGTCACAACGGCAACGTCGCGGACGCGAGCGAGGCGCTCGGCATGCCGAAGAAAACGCTCTATCACAAGCTGCGCCACCTGCGGATTCCCGCGCGCGGCGACGCGGCAGCCGACGGCGGCGAATGACGCGCACGAGGGCACGCACACCAGCATGGATCGCATCGACATCACCGAACGCGGCCGACTCGCCGGCCACCTGATTCGCGGCGTCACGCGCGCGCAGAAAACCTTCCGCCCGAGCGACTGGCCCGAGCGGCTCGCGGGCGTCATCACGCTGTTCGTCGGCGAACGGCGGCCCGGCTATCCGTGCGCGCTGTCGCGGCTCGCGATGCCGGTCGTCGACGGCGGCGTCAAATGCCTGTTCGTGTCCGACGAATTACGCGCCGTGTGCGCGGATGCGTTCGAGTTCGCGATGCAGTTCGCGGCCGACAACGATCTGCCGGTCGAGCTTCGGACCGCGCCGGCGTTGACGGTGCGCTGACCGGCAAACCTTCCCTTTCCCGACGCAAAGACGCGTGCGCGCATGCCCCCGCACACCCTTTCGGCACCTCAATCAATCGTCAGACGATTGAAGACTTGGACGCATGACCACGCTGCGACAAGGGTTTCCCGGGGAGCCATCAATAAAATTGATCGCCACGATGAAAATTATGCGTTTTCCTTGCAGGTCGCCGTGATGCATAGTTGCGTCGTGTTGACGCACCTTTGAGTCTTTCAGTCATGAACATGCGAATCGAGCCGTCCGTGCTCGCGAACCCCGACCTGCAATTTGCGACGCTTTCGTCAGGCATCAGCCTGCCGTATGTCGAGCGGGGCAGCGGTGCGCCGATGGTGTTCGTGCACGGCTCGCTGTGCGACTACCGCTACTGGGATCCGCAACTCGCGGCGCTGTCGGCGCACTACCGCTGCATCGCGCCGAGCCTGAGCCACTACTGGCCGGCCGTCGAAGCGGGCATCCAGGACGAGTTCAGCTGGCAGAACCACGTCGACGAGCTCGCCGAATTCATCGACGCGCTCGATCTCGGCCCCGTGCATCTGGTCGGCCATTCGCGCGGCGGCAGCGTCGCATTCAACGTCGCGCGCCAGCATCCGCACCTCGTCGAATCGCTGACGCTCGCCGATCCGGGCGGCCCGCTCCAGCAGCCGGGCGTGCGCGAAGCCGCCATGCCGGCCACCGCGATCGCGCTGCGCACGAAGGCCGTGAACCTGATCGATCAAGGTGACGTCGAAGCCGGCCTCGAAATGTTCGTCGATTCCGTGAGCCTGCCCGGCGCGTGGAAGAAGAGCACGTCGCGCTTTCGCACGATGGCGATCGACAATGCGAGCACGCTGCCGAAGCAACTGCGCGACCCGCTGCCCGCGTATTCGCTGCACACGGCCGGCGATATCGCATGCCGCACGCTGCTGATCGACGGCCAGCGCAGCCCGAAGATGTTCCGCCACAACGTCGACACGCTGTCGCAGTGGATCGGCAACGCGCAACGGCAGACCGTCGCCGGTGCGTCGCACGGGATGAATGCGGCGAGCCCCACGGTGTTCAACCGTTACGTGCACGAGTTCGTCGCCGCGTAACGTGGGCGGGCGGCATGCGCGCCGCCCGTCTTCCTTTCTCTTGCAGAAGCGAAACGGCGCGGGCAGTCCGCATCGTTTCGCGCCCCGCTGCATCCATCTGCATCACGCCACCGGCGCCGCCTTGCGCGTCACCGCATCCGGCAACCCGAACACGCTGTCGAACGCCCAGTTGTATGTAAGCGTGAAGATCGGGAGGAACACGATCAGCACCGCGTCGTACAGGAACGCCTGCCATAACGACACGTCGAGCCACCACGCGATCAGCGGAATCAGGAACGTCACGAGCGCGACCTGAAACCCGCTCGCATGCCCGACACGTCGCCCGACGGTGTGCGTCGTTTCGGTGCGCCGCCGCTCCCACGCCTCGAACCCGAGGTTGTACAGAAAATTGACGGCGACGCCCGTCGTCGAGATCATCACGCCGAGCAGCCCGCTCGTTGCGCCGCGCATCCGGCGGCGATCGAGCGACTGTCGGAGTTTCGGCAGATCGCGATCGCCGATCCGGAGCGTCCGCTCACCGACGTGCGTCCGCTGATCGGCAACCGCACGTGGAAGGTGACCGACACGGCGACCGCGATCGCGCTCGTGAAGGCCGGTCATGGCTGGGCGAATTTGCCGGAGTCGGTCGTCGGCCGGTATGTGGCCGCCGGCGCACTCGCGCCGCTCGTGTTCGCGAACATTCGAAACGGGCTGCCGTTGCCGGTGTATGTGCGGCGGCCGCAACATACGGGGCTCGGCAAGGCGGCGGGGGAACTCGTGCGGGCGCTGCCGGCTGAAAACAGCAAGCGTTGAGCGGTGCGGCGACGAAATCGCCGCACCGTCCGCCAGCGCAAGATGACTTGACCGTTAGTTGCGATCACCTCACCCCCGCCCCGCCGCCTCCGCACGGCCCTGCACGAAGGTCCGCTCACGCGGCAGCACGTTCGACGCCAGGAACGCGCCCGGCCCCTCCCTCGACTTCCCGACCGTGACGCGGGTCATACGACCGTGATGGCGAGCTCCTCCGCATACGCGTCCAACTGGTCGCCCACCCGCAACTTCAGGACATCGATGAACCGCTTGATCTTCGCGTCGACGAACTGACGGGACGAATACACCGCATAGACGTTGCGCTGAGCGGTGTGGAATTCGGGCAGAACGCGAACGAGCGCGCCTTTACGCAAATCGTCGATTGCCGAAAAGGCGGCGATCAGCCCGATCCCCGCGCCCTCGCGCAGTACCGTGGACATCGCATCCATGTCGTTGACGCTGAAGTGCGATCCCGCCGGACGATACACCGCCTCGCCGGCCGTGCCTTGCAGACGCCATTCGTCGGGCGCGTAGTCGACCGTGCTGAGGAGCACACAGGTGTGATCGACGAGGTCATCCACGCACGCGGGCGCCGGACGACGTGCCAGATAATCGGGCGACGCCGCCAGAATGCAATGGCTGACGCCGATCTTCTGGCTCACATACGCCGAGTCCGGCAGCGTGCGCGCAATCACGATCGCCACGTCGAGTTGCTCTTCGAGCAGGTTCGGCATCCGCTGCGACAGCATGAGATCGACCGATACTTCCGGGTATGCGTTCCGATAGGCAAGCACGGCTTGCGAAACGAGTTGACGGCCTAATCCCGGCACCGCATGCACGCGCAATACACCACGCGGCTCCAGCAGCGCATCGCGCGCTTCCGCTTCTGCCCGTTCGATGTCCGAGAGGATCGCAACGCTGCGCTCGTAAAAACGTCGCCCCGCATCGGTAACGACGAGCCGTCGCGTCGAGCGCTGCAGCAACCGCGTGTTGAGATTGTCCTCGAGTACCGAGACCGCTCGGGAAATGTTGCCGACTGTCGTATCGAGGTGGTTTGCGACAGCCGTGAAGCTGCCCATCTCGACCACCTTCGCAAACACCGACATGGTGTGAACCTTGTCCATAACGCACCCTGTTTTGAATGGATCGCCGAATCGCTGCGTTTCGGCCCGCGCGAGCCTGTCGATCATAGGGCGCGCGCCTGTTTCCCGCAGTCAGCGCGCAATCCCTGTCGTTTTTGCACATCCTTTCAACACGCTTTCATATTGGCAGGGGATTTTCCTTCCCGAGACAAGATTCATTCTTTCCGGCGCCTCTAAGTTGCCGCCCGCTTCACGCCTAGACTGGGTCCCGAAGTCAGGCAATCAGAACACGGAAGCATCAAACCCGAGCCCGGCCCGCCACGGCGAATCATCCAGACGCGGCGTGGCGCAGGTTCCCCTGCCCGGCTCGTGGCGAACGCACATTGAATCGCAATCCTAACCACAAAAGGTACTACCATGGACATCAGTTACGACGCACTTCATCTTTTCATCGACGGCGAATGGATCGGTGCGAGCGAACGCGAAACGGCGTCGGTGATCAACCCGGCCACGCAAATCGAGATCGGGCACGTCCCGCTGGCGACGGCAGCCGATCTGGATCGCGCGCTGCAGGCCACCGCACCGGCCTTTGACGTCTGGCGCAACACCGTGCCAGCCGAACGCGCGCGCATTCTGAAGCGTGCGGCGGAACTGATGCGCGAGCGCGCCGAGCACATCGCTACCGTCATGACGCTCGAGGAAGGCAAACCCCTGGCGGAAAGCCGAGACGAAGTCCTGCGTGCCGCCGACTATTTCGAATGGTTCGCCGAAGAGGCTCGCCGTATCGACGGCCGCGTGGTGCCATCCAATCGCCCGGGCGTGCAACAGCTCGTGAAGAAACAGGCGATCGGGCCGGTCGCCGCATTCACGCCGTGGAATTTCCCCGCGATCACCCCGGCGCGCAAGCTCTCCGCCGCACTCGCCGCCGGATGCAGCGTCATCATCAAACCCGGCGAGGAAAGCCCCGCAACGGCGCTCGCGCTGGCACGCGCACTGGATGACGCCGGTTTGCCGAAGGGCGTGCTTCAAGTCGTATTCGGCGTGCCCGACCAGGTGTCGAAGCATCTGATCGCTTCCCCGGTCATCCGGAAAGTGACGTTCACGGGCTCGGTACCGATCGGCCGCCTGCTGTCGGCGCGTGCCGCCGAAGGCGTCAAACCCATCACGCTGGAGCTGGGCGGCCACGGGCCCGTCCTCGTATTCAACGACGCAGATGTCGAGAAGGCCGCGGTCGACGGTGCGGCGAACCGCTT
>NZ_JBYQCG010000214.1:0-2623 GCF_057837105.1 Burkholderia sp. APQ4-4ca
CGGGCGCGATGCTCGTGCTGATGGCGATGGGCGTACTCGATTCGCTGTTGAAGGTCGGCATGGCGAAGATCCTGTTCTATGTCGTCGCGGGCAATTCGGCGCGCGCCGAGTCCTATCGCGTGATGTTCGAGTCGATCCGCAACGGCAATCTGCTCGGCGAGGGGCTGGGCAGCTTCGGCGGCCCGGCGTCGGTCAAATTCTCGTCGCCGCTGTACCCGCTTTATCACTTCGACTGGTATGGGCTCGGCGGGCTGTTGAAGACCACCGACACGTTCTATCCGCACCTGTTCGTCGAGATGGGCGTGTTCGGCGCGATCGCGTGGCTCGTGTTCGTGATGGCCTACGGACAGGCACGGCGCAAGCCGGCCGTCTGGTTCTACCTCGTCGGTGCGTTTTGCTTCGACAACATCTTCTCGATGGCATTCGTGTCGGCGTCTTACGTATTTTCCGCATTGCTGGCCATGTACGCGTTTTCATGGGGGCGGCCGGGGGCCGGCCGCGCGTCTCGCCATGATGCGATGGAGGTTCGCTCATGAAAATTCTCGTCGTCACGAACATGTATTTCGGCAGCAACCGCGCGAGCCCATGGCAAGGCGTGTTCGTGACCGAGCAGGTCGAGGCGCTCCGGCGTTCGGGGGGCTGCACGGTCGACGTGCTCGTCATCGAAGGGTATCGCGGCAAGGTCGAATACCTGCGATCGATCGGACAGGTCTGGAGGGCGGCGCGCGCGGGACGGTACGACATCGTGCATTACCACTTCGGCCTCAGCGCGTGCTCCGCGCCGCTGGTTCGCCTGCTGACGCGGGCGCGAATCGTCATCACATTCCACGGCACCGACGTCCTCGGCCCGTTGTGGATGCGGGCCGTGTCGAAAGCGATGGCCTGCTTCGCGCACGCATGCATTGGCGTGAGTGCGGAAATTTCGTCGCGTTTGCTCCGGCTGTGCCGGCGCTGCGAGACGATTCCGTGCGCAGTCGACGAGACGGTGTTCGTCGAGCACCGCGACGATGCGTGCGTTGAATCCGCGTTGCCCGTCGTCGTGTTTCCGTCTTCCGCGCAACGTCCGGAAAAGAACTATCCGCTGTTTGCGCAGGTGCTGCGGCAACTGTCGGAACAGCACGGCATCCGGGTGCAGGAGCGGCATATCGACGGCCTCGAGCGAGACGAGGTGCGCGACCTGCTGGCGCGTGCCGCGTGCCTGCTGATGACGTCGACCCGCGAAGGCTCGCCGCAATCGGTCAAGGAGGCGATGGCGGTCAATCTGCCGGTGGTATCGGTCGATGTCGGCAACGTGCGGCATTTGCTCGACGGTGTGTCGCCCGGCATGGTCGTGTTCGATCACGACGCGGGCCGGCTCACGAACGAGCTGGCGGATGTGCTGAAGGCCGGCATGCGATCCAACGGTCGCGCGCGGCTCGCGGCGCTCGGGTACTTCTCCGCCGATGTGTCCACGAAGATGAAGACGCTGTATGCGTCGCTCTGCCCGCCGCCGCGATTCTCCCGCGCGACGCGGACTACCGAAAAACGCGATAACGAGGCCATGCAATGAACCGTGCCGAATTCTTTTCATGCCCGATCGATCTGATGTCGATGAACGAGACGGTCGCCTGGATCGATACGAGAGTCGAGAAGCGGGAATTCACGCAGCACGTGGTCGTCAACGTCGCGAAGGTCGTTCACCTGCAGCGCGACGCGGCGCTTGCCGCGTCGGTCCGCGCGTGCGACATCGTCAACGTCGACGGCATGGGCGTCGTGTGGGGCGCGCGGCTGCTCGGTATCCCGGTGCCGGAGCGCGTCGCGGGCGTGGACCTTTTCCAGCGCTTGCTCGCACTGGCCGAAACGAAAGGGCTGCCGATCTATCTGCTCGGCGCGACGCAGGAAGTCGTGGAGCGGGTTGTCGCGGTGACGGCGGCGCGGTATCCGCGACTGCCGATCGCGGGATATCACCACGGCTATTTCTGGAACGATGAACAGGCAGTCGTCGACGACATCCGTCGCTCGGGCGCGCGATTGCTGTTCGTCGCGATCACGTCGCCGCGCAAGGAGAATTTCATCAATCGCTGGAAAGCGCAGTTGGGCGTCGATTTCGTGATGGGCGTAGGCGGGACGTTCGACGTGGTGGCCGGGAAGGTGAGGCGGGCGCCGCTGTGGATGCAGCGCGGCGGCCTCGAATGGGCGTTCCGCGTGATCCAGGAGCCGAGGCGGATGTGGAAGCGCTATCTGTCGACCAACAGCCGGTTCCTGATGATGCTGACGGGCGCATATGTGTCGCGATTGTGGCGACGAAAGGAAGCGGTCGATGCGCAGTAGAGTCGCGCTTGCCGCCTGCCTTGTCGCATCGGCGTGTCAGGCCGGCCCGTATGGCGGCTCGCCTGAGGAAACGCACTTCTATCGATCGGACTGGGCGCGCGGCGTCGATCCGCGGCTGCGTCTGCAGGCGCCGGCACCCCGGAACATCGCGACCGGCGGCATCCCCGGGATTCGCGGCCCGCTATTGAGGGTGACGATGAGCCGCTCGCAGGACTTCAGCGACGTGGCGAGCGGGACGCCGCGTTCGGAGGTCAGCTTCTTTCCGGTGTTTCGTTTCGTCAACGGACGCGACTACGAAGTGCGCTGGTCGACG
>NZ_JBYQCG010000215.1:0-63832 GCF_057837105.1 Burkholderia sp. APQ4-4ca
GTAGAACTCGGCTTCCTGCGACACGGCCAGGCGCCGCTTGCGCGCCTGTTCCTCGTTGGTGAGGCCGGCGTTCAGGTCGGCGTCGATCGCCATCTGCTTGCCGGGCATCGCATCGAGCGTGAAGCGCGCGGACACTTCGGCGATCCGCCCCGCGCCCTTCGTGATCACCATGAAGTTGATGATCATCAGGATCACGAACACGACGATGCCGACCGCGAAGTTGCCGCCGACGAGGAAGTGGCCGAACGCCTCGATCACCTGGCCGGCCGCGTCGGGGCCGGTGTGGCCTTCGAGCAGCACGACGCGCGTCGACGCGACGTTCAGCGACAGGCGCAGCAGCGTCGAGAACAGCAGCACGCTCGGGAACGCCGCGAAGTCGAGCGGCTTCATCGTGTACATGCTGACGAGCAGCACCATCACGGACAGCGCGATGTTGAACGTGAACAGCAGATCCAGCAGCATCGGCGGCAGCGGCAGGATCATCATCCCCAGGATCATGCAGATGAGGATCGGCCCCGCCAGCGCGCGCAGGTTCTTGCCTGCGAATGGGTTCGGGCGCTTCGCGAACAGGCCGGTGGTCGGGGTGCTCATGCTGCGTTCCCTTGCTTGCCGAGGGCGTCCTCGGCTTCTTCACGTTCGTCGTCGGCGGCGACCGACGTGCCCTTGTCGAGTTCGGCCGGCACGTCCAGATCGACCGGCATCGCCGGGAACGCGCCGCCTTCCGAACGGAAGCGCTTGAGCTGGTAGACCCACGCGAGCACTTCGGCCACGGCCGAGTACAGCGAGCCCGGGATCTCGCGTTCGAGTTCGACGTTGTGATACAGCGCACGCGCGAGCGGCGGCGCTTCGAGCAGCGGCACGTTGTGTTCGGCCGCGAGTTCGCGGATGCGCGCGGCGACGAGGTTCACGCCCTTCGCGACGACCTTCGGCGCGCGCATCTCGCCGTCCGTGTATTGCAGCGCGACCGCGAAGTGCGTCGGGTTCGTGACCACCACGTCGGCCTTCGGCACGGCCGCCATCATCCGGCGCCGCGCGATCGCGCGCTGCTGCTGGCGAATCCGTCCCTTCACGTGCGGATCGCCTTCGTTCTCGCGATGCTCGCGCTTCACTTCTTCCTTCGTCATGCGCAGCTTCTTGTTGTACTGCCAGAGTTGGTAAGGCACGTCGAGCCCGGCGACCACCAGCATCCCGGCGACCGTCGTGCCGCAGCACACGGCGACCAGATGCAGCGCATCGGGCAGCGCGGCGCCGAGCGGCTGCGTGGCGAGGCCGAGCAGTTCGTCCTTGCTGCGCCAGATCGCGATGCCGCCGATCCCGCCGACGACCAGCGTCTTCGCGATCGACATCCCGAGCTGGATCGGCCCCTGGATCGAGAAGATCCGGCCGAGGCCCGAGATCGGGTTCAGGCGGTCGAACTTCAGCTCGAAGGTTTTCTGCGAAATCAGCCAGCCGCCGAGCGCCATCGGCGCGAGCAGCGCGGCGACGCCGGTGAGCGCGAGCAGCGGCAGCAGCGCGGCGAAGCCTTCGAGGCTCGCGCTGCCTGCTGCCGACAGCATCCGGTGGGTGTCGAACGCGGTCGCGCGATCGAACGTGAACGCGCCGCGCAGCATCGCCTGCAGATGGCCGCCCGACGGGCCCGCGAGCAGCCATGCGCCGTAGAACCCCGCCGCGAGCAGAGCGAACGAAGCCAGTTCGCGCGAACGCGCGACCTGCCCCTCCTCGCGCGCCTTCTCGCGGCGCCTGGGAGTGGCGGCTTCGGTCTTGTCGAGATCGCTCTCGTCTGCCACGGGGCCTCCAGTCGGGTACGGCGGAATGCCGCTTTCCAGTGACACCGATTATTCATGGAGGCGTCAAACGCCGATCGGTCGAGCAAAGCCGGGAAAGGGGGGTATTTCGGGGAATCGGACGAGCGCCCGCGAATGCGGCTGGAATGGGGCGGAACGACGCGCGGCGCGGCGGAGAAACGGGGCCGCCGGCGCATTGAGGACGCGGCGGCCGCAAGCGGGGCGGCAGCGGCGGAATGCGCGGGGAACGGTGAAACGACGGGCGGGAAAGACGGGAGAAACGGGAGAAGCGGGAGAAGCGGGGCAAGCAGGCCCCGACGCAACGGCGGCGCGCGTCGGTCGGGGCAGGCGTCGGTCAGGCCGCCGGGATTGGGTCCGCGCCGAAGCGGTTCGGGCCTTCGGTGCCGCGCGAGCACATCCACACGAGCAGCAGGATGCCGCCGACGATCGGAATCAGCGCGAGCAGCAGGAACCAGCCCGAGCGGCCCGTATCGTGCAGGCGGCGCACGCTGACCGCGATGCCCGGAATGATCAGCGCGAGCGACACGAGGGAGATCACGCCGAGCAGCAGCAGCGTGATCAGGCCCGCATCGCGGCCCGCCGCGCCGATGATCTGGCCGACGATCGACAACGCGCAGCTCAGCAGCGCGAAATACCAGTATTCGGCACGACGCGCACGGCCTTCGAATGTCGCGTATTTATTCAGTGCGGCACGAACGGCTTCGGAAAAATTCATTTTATTACCCTCCTGTTTTATATTGGCACCCCGGAAACAACGCCGGAATTATATGATCGAATTTCGGTGGCTTCCATCCCTTTTCGCATATGGGGCAATACGCATTCAAATGACGCGGGAACGGCTGCAAGAGCGGATTTCGGTGTCCCGGGCTTGCATGCCGCGTCATTTCAATAATCGTGAAGTTCTGACAGAGGCGACCGTCCCGGATAATCCGGCTTTGATTACATCCGAATGAAATCGCGCGAATCGATAATCGATTCGAGTGCCCTTATTCGATTAACCGGTCGGCCGGCGATACGCAGGCGCGCCGGCCGCGGTGCCTTTCGGCATCGCCGGTTCCGTCCGAATCGCCCCCTACGGCGTCGGGACGGCACGGCCGGCCATCGCCGGCCCGAACAGCCTGACCGACCTGGCCGACCTAACCGGCCGCCGCACGCTGCAACGCGCCGAGGTCGAGCTTCTTCATCGTCATCACCTGCGCCATCACGCGCTCGGCGCGGTCCGGGTCGCCCGTCATCAGTTCGGTCATCTGCACGGGCACGACCTGCCACGACACGCCGAAGCGGTCCCGCAGCCAGCCGCATTGCTGCGCACGTTCGTCGCCGCCCTCGGACAAGCGCGCCCAGTAATGGTCGATCTCGGTCTGGTCGCGACAGTTGACGACGAACGACACGGCCGGCGTCATCTGGAACACGGGGCCGCCGTTCAGCGCGACGAACGCCTGCCCGTCGAGCTCGAACGCCACGGTCATCACCGCGCCCTCGGCGTTGCCGGACGCGTGCGCGCCGGCCTTGCCGTAGCGCGCGACGTGCACGATGCGCGCGTTGTCGAACACCGATACGTAGAAACCGGCCGCCGCCTCGGCGTCGCGGTCGAACCACAGGAACGGCGTGATGCGCTGGATACGCGGGTTCATGCGCTGTCTCCTTCGATGTCTTGCCGGCACCGGTGCCGGTCTTACATCGTAGGCGCTATGTCGGCGCGTGGCGGCGATGCGGTCCGTAGCGCACGCGCGGTGCGCCGGAATAAAAAAGGGGGCGATCGCTCGCCCCCTCGTTCCTGCGTCCGGCGACGCCGCGTCAGAACGCGACGAACGGCTGCGCGCCGCCGCTCGCGGTCTTGTCCATCCCGAAGTAGATCGTCTTGCCGTAGAAGTGCGGCATGCCGATGTCGAGCCAGTTGGACGAGCCGAACGGCCCCGCGATGTCGTTGAACGCGAACGTCGACGCGTTCGAGAACAACGAATCCGCGTTCGCGACCGGCATCGACACGGTGCCCGACGCGCCGTTCTGGCCGCTCAGCGTGGCCGAATAGGTGGTCGTGGCCGACGGGCAGTAGAACTCCGTATTCCTCGAACAGACCGTCTGCGCCGAATCGTTGAAGAAATACGCGTTCGAGCCCGTGTCGAAGAACGCGGTCACGTTGCGCCCCTGGAACGTCGCGCTGACGTCGCCGGTCGTGGTCGACGTCAGCACCGTCTTGCCGCTCAGGTTCGGCAAGCCGAACGTCAGCGTGCCGGTCGCGCTCCCCTGCCCGTTGCTCGAGATGGCCGGCATCTGCACGCTCACACCGTCGTTGTTCGCGAACCGGTGCACCGGGTTGGCCACCTGTTGCGCCAGCGGCACGAGCGTGACGGTGCAGCTCGCGTTGTCGCCGTTCGGGCACGCGTAGTAGTTGTTGTTCGTCGACGTCGACGTCGCGCAGGTCGTGCCGCAGTCGTACGGCGCCGGCCCGATGCCGAGGATCCCGTTCGCGCCGAGCGCGCTCGTCGAGTTGGCCGACGCGCCGCCGTTCGTGCACGAGCTCGGCACGTTCGTCGTGCCGAGGTCGCCGATGATCTGCACGGGCAGCGACGCGGCCTGCTCGCTGCCGATCGACAGGTCGACGGTGCGCACCGAGCCCCACGTGTAGCTCGATACGAACTTGCCGCATTCGGCGACCGGGGCACCGCCGCTCGTCACTTGCGGCAGGCTGTCGTGCACGCCCGACACCGCGCTGCCGACGAGCCGCAGCCCGTAGGACGCGGTATCGACGAGCACGTTGTTGACGATCTGGCAGTTCGACGTGCCCGGCACGCAGACCTTCACGCTGATGGTCGGGATGTTGATCACGTTCGCGGCGCCGGCGGCGACCGTGATGACGGCCATGTTGCCGCTGTTGCCGTCGGATCCGCCCGAGCCGTTGTTGCCGGTATTGCCGTTGTTGCCCGAACTGCTGCTGCCGCCGCCGCCATCGCCGCCGCCGCAAGCCGTCACGAGCACGGCCGTTGCGGCCAGGAGGCCCAGCACGCCGAACCAGCGCTTGAATGTACGAGTCATGCTCAAGATCGCTCTCCCGCTGTCACTGGATATCGGTGCCGGCCACGCCGGCCGGCAACGCCGACGGCAGCCATGCCTGGCCGGAGAAGGCGCCCATGTGGCCGCCCGTCCGGATCACGAGGCCGCTCGTCTCGACGGTCACCGGCGCACGCCAGCCGCGCGCCCGGTGCGCCGCCTGGACGCCGGCGGTGTACTGCGGGAAATAGCTGCCGAGCAGCGACGCGAGATCCGGCATCGTCGGCCCGCGCCACGCGAGGCCGAACACGCTGCCGGCGGCCGACGTGTATTCGTGGATGACGGTGCCCGATCCGAGCGTGATCTCGCGCACGGTATAGGCGGCCGTGCTCGTCTGCACGCCGTCCGCCGAGCGCATCGCGCGCTGCAGCGCGCGCACGGTGGCGGCTTGATCGTCCGCCGGCGGCGACATCGGCGCGCCGCCCAGTTCCGCGTGTGCGTGGACGGCCCACAGCACACCCATTGCAGCCGTCGCATGCGCGACGGTCCAGCCCAAGCGTTTCAGCTTCACGTTCCCCCCCAAGGGACTGGCTTCGGTGCCGACGGCGCCGCCATCGGCCCGCGCCGCCTGCCCACTTATGAATCGTACGAATGACGCTACGTTGCTGCTGACGCGTAGTATGCCTGCGGAGTGTGTCGGCGTGTCAATTCGACGCAGGATCACGCCGCGCCGCGCAGCGGCGGCGGGCGTGGGAACGAGACCGCGACGGGGCATGCGCGCATCGGGCGGCCCCGCGGAACGGGGCGCCCGGCAATGGGGCGCGCGGCAATGGGGCGCCCGGCAACGGGGCGCGCGGATGCGCGGCGGCAGGATCAGAAGCCGAGGCTCGCGAGCAGGTCGTCGACCTGCCCCTGGTCCTGAACGACGTCGGATTTGCCTTCCGGCGCGATCTGCGGGCCGTTCAGCAACGATTCGGGGCTGCCGGTCGCGCTCATCGCTTCGGCCGCGAATGCCGCCGCGGTGGCCGCGAACTGCTCGCGACGCTCCGGCGCGATGTTCTCGACGAGCACGGTGAGGAGCTGCTGCTCGATCAGGTAGACCATGTCCATGATCTTCTTGATCACCTGCCCGGTCAGATCCTGGAAATCCTGCGCGAGCATGATCTCGAGCAGTTGCGCGCGGGTCGCCGCCGTCGATTCGGGCAACGTGCGCAGGAACGCGCGCGTATCGTCCATCAGCTCGCGCACTTCCGCGTGCTCGATCGGCGCGGCGTACCACTGCGCCCAGCGCGCATCGAGCGCCTCGGCTTCGTTCTGCACGCGCTCCTGCATCGGCTTCGCGATCTCGATCGCATTCAGCACGCGCACGGCGGCCTGCTCGGTCATCGTCGCGACGTAGCGCAGCCGGTCGCGCGCATCGGGCACGGCTTCCGCCGCGCGCTCGACATGCTTGTCGAGCCCGAGTTCGCGCATCGAATCGCGCAGCGTGCGCGTGACGTGGCCGATGCGCGCGAGGATCCGGTCGCTCGCGTAATCGGCGCCTTCGGCATGGCCGTCGGCATTGACCGCCGCGCCGGCAAGCGCCGCATGGATCGGCTCGTTCACGTTCAGCTCCCGGCCTTGGCCATCTTGTCGATGATCTTGTTCAGCTTCTCGTCGAGCGTCGCGGCCGTGAACGGTTTCACGACGTAGCCGCTCGCGCCGGCCTGCGCGGCCGCGATGATGTTCTCCTTCTTCGACTCGGCCGTGACCATCAGCACCGGCAGGTGCGTGAGCGTCGCGTCCGCGCGGATCTCCTTGAGCATCGCGAGACCGTCGAGGTTCGGCATGTTCCAGTCCGAGATCACGAAGTCGAAGCCGCCGCCGCGCAGCCGCGCGAGGCCGGCCGCGCCGTCCTCGGCCTCGTCGACGTTCGTGTAGCCCAGTTCCTTGAGCAGGTTGCGGACGATCCGGCGCATCGTCGGGAAATCGTCCACCACCAGGATTTTCATGCTCTTGTCCATCGTCGTTCCTTTCCAGATTCGTTTCCGTCGGGACGCGTATCGTGGCACGCGCCCCGTGACAGTCCATTCACACGCGCTGCACGCGGTCGCCCATCGTCGCCAGGCGCGCCATCACGCGGCGGCTCATGTCGGCGAGCGGCGCGACCTCGTCCGCACCGCCGAGCGCGATCGCCTCGCGCGGCATCCCGAACACGATACAGCTCGCCTCGTCCTGCGCGAACGTGTAAGCGCCCGCGCGTTTCATTTCCAGCAGGCCGGCCGCGCCGTCGCGGCCCATCCCGGTGAGGATAACGCCGATCGCGTTCTTGCCCGCGTGCGTCGCCGCCGAGCGGAACAGCACGTCGACCGACGGGCGGTGCCGGTTCACCGGCGGCTCGTCCGACAGTTGCGCAATATAGTTCGCGCCGCTTCTCGCGAGCAACAGGTGCGCGTGGCCCGGCGCGATGTACGCATGGCCCGGCAGCACGCGCTCGCCGTGCTCGGCTTCCTTCACCGCGATCCGGCACAGGCCGTTCAGCCGCTGCGCGAACGATTTCGTGAAGCCGGGCGGCATGTGCTGCGCGATCAGCACGGCCGGCGCGTCGGGCGGCAGCGGCGTCAGCACTTCGCGGATCGCCTCGGTGCCGCCCGTCGACGCGCCGATGATGATCAGCTTCTCGGTACTGACGAGCGGGTTGTTGATCATCGGCGCGGCGGCGGCGCTGTCCGCCGTGCGGGCGGCGGCCTGCGGCTGCGGCGCCTGGCGCACGCGCGCGCGCGACGCCGCGCGGATCTTGTCGGCGAGCTTTTCCGCGTAGTCGAGCATCCCGTCGCGAATCCCGACGCGCGGCTTCGTGACGAAATCCACCGCGCCGAGTTCGAGCGCGCGCAGCGTGATTTCCGAGCCGCGCTCGGTCAGCGACGACACCATCACGACCGGCATCGGCCGCAGGCGCATCAGCTTCTCGAGGAAGTCGAGCCCGTCCATGCGCGGCATTTCGACGTCGAGCGTGAGCACGTCGGGGTTGTGCTGCTTGATGAGCTCGCGCGCGACGAGCGGATCGGGCGCGGTCGCGACCACCGTCATGTCGGGCTGGCTGTTGATGATCTCGGTCATCAGGCTGCGGATCAGCGCCGAATCGTCGACGCACAACACTTTGATCTTCTGCACTGCGGTCATGCCTCCTGCTTTCTTGATAGGTTCGCCGTCCGCGCGGCGCCGGCCGCGGCCGCGCTACCGCCGCCGGCCGGCGCGGCGCCGCGCCCGCCGAACAGCTCGATGCGCGGACGCGCCGGCTGCGGCGCGGCAGGCCGCTTCGCGGCAAACAGCTCGACGTGCGCGCGACGGGCGCGCTCGGCCTCGCGCGCGAGCGCGGCTTCGCGCTCGGTCACGCCCGGCACCTGCAGCCGCAGCTTCTTCACCATCGCGCGCCCGCTGTGCGGCATGAACGCGACCTTGCGCGGATGCACGCCCTGCAGGTCTTCCGCGGTGATGCGGATGCGCTCGAGCGCGAGGTAGCGGCGCACGAAATCCGCGTTGCGATCGCCGATGTTGATCGTCGTCATCCCGGCGAGCACGGCCGCGCCGCCGAACACCTTCGCCTCGAAGCGCTCGCGGCGCCCGCCGGCCTTGATCAGCTCGTTGATCAGCACTTCCATCGCATACGCGCCGTAGCGCATCGATTCCGACGCGGCCGCGCCCGGATCGGCGCCGTCGTCCGGCAGCATGAAATGATTCATCCCGCCGATGCCCGCGTACGGGTCGTGCAGGCACGCGGCGACGCACGAGCCGAGCACGGTCATCAGCACCATGTCCTCGGCGGTCGTGTAGAACTCGTTCGGCAACAGCTTCACGCCGGGGCGCTCGAAGTGGTTGTCGAAGTAGCGATTGGTCGCGATCGGCAGTGCGCTCATCCGCGCTCTCCATAGGCGGGCGCGCCGCCCGCGGCCCGCGCGCGCGACGGCATCGCGGCCGCCGCGCTCGCCTGCGCGCCGCGCGAGCGCGCGCCCTGCTCGACGTCGCGCGTCAGTTCGTACACCGTCTGCCCGCGCAGCCGGAACGCCTGCGTCACGTACGTGAAGTTCTCCGAATGGCCGGCGAACAGCAGCCCGCCCGGTTTCACGAGCGGATCGAAGCGCGACAGCACCTGCCCCTGCGTCGGCTTGTCGAAATAGATCATCACGTTGCGGCAGAAGATCGCGTCGAACGGCTTCGCGATCCCGTAGTCCGCATCGGTCAGGTTCAGCTGCTCGAAGCGGATCATCGCGCGCAGCTCGGGGCGCACCTTCACGCGGCCGGCCTGCGCGCCCGTGCCCTTCAGGAAGAAGCGCTTGAGCCGCTCCGGCGACAGGTGCTTGACCTGGTCGTACGTGTAGATGCCGGCTTCGGCCTTCGCGAGCACCTGCGTGTCGAGATCGGTCGCGAGGATCGTCGCGCTGCGCGCGGCCGAATCGCCGAGCGCCTCGATCAGCGTGATCGCGATCGAGTACGGCTCCTCGCCGGTCGACGCCGCGGAGCACCAGACCGACACGGGCGCCGGCCGCGATTTCACGAATTCCGCCAGGATCGGGAAATGGTGCGCCTCGCGGAAAAACGCGGTCAGGTTGGTGGTCAGCGCGTTGGTGAACGCTTCCCACTCGAGCGGATCGTCTTCCTGCTCGAGCAGGTCGAGGTAGTCGCGGAACGTGTCGAGGCCGCGCGCCCGCAGCCGTCGCGCGAGCCGGCTGTAGGCCATGTCGCGCTTGTGCTCGGACAGCGAGATGCCCGCGCGTTGATGGATCAGCGCGCGGATGCGCGCGAAATCCGCGCCGGTGAACGCGAAGTCGCGCCCCGGCTCGCCCGCGCGGGGCGAGGCATCCGGTGCATCGGGTCGAAACGGCGCGCGCGCGTGCTGCATGGCTTAGAAGGTCTCCCAGTCGTCGTCGGACGCGCCGGCGGTCGCGGGCGCCGGCTTCTCCCCGTTCAGCGCCGGGCGCACGAGCGCGGGCTTCGCGGCCGGCTTGTCCGCCGGCGCGGCCGTCTTCGCGAGACGCGGGCCGTAGCCGCCCGCGGCGGTGCCGCCACGCGAAGCCGGTGCATCCTTCTGGGTCCGCGCGGCGGCATCGGCCGCACGCGTCGATTCGGGCGCCGCGGTCGCGGCAGCCGTGGCAGCCGTGCGCGACGCCGGCGCGGCGCGCCGTGCCGCCGGTTGGGCCGCCGGTTGGGCCGCCGGCTGCGGCGCCGGCAGCGCGGCGACCGGCGCATCGTGGCGCGACGCCGACGGCAGCGCCGCCGGTTCGTGGGCCACCGGCCGCGCGACGCTGCGCGCCGGCGCGAGCGCGATGCCGCCCGCGACGCGCCAGCCCGACACGATCGCCTTCATCTGGCGCGTCTGCTCCTCGAGCGACGCGGCCGCGGCCGCCGCCTGCTCGACGAGCGCCGCGTTCTGCTGCGTGACCGCATCCATCTGGCCGACCGCGCGGTTGACCTGCTCGATGCCGGTCGACTGCTCGTCGGACGCGGCGCTGATCTCGCCCATGATGTCGGTCACGCGGCGCACGGCCTGCACGATCTCGTCCATCGTCGTGCCGGCGCGCGCGACGAGCGCCGACCCGCTGTCGACCTTCTCGGCCGAATCGCCGATCAGTTGCTTGATTTCCTTCGCGGCGCTCGCGCTGCGCTGCGCGAGCGAACGCACCTCGCCCGCGACCACCGCGAAGCCGCGGCCCTGCTCGCCGGCCCGCGCCGCCTCGACGGCCGCGTTCAGCGCGAGGATGTTGGTCTGGAACGCGATGCCTTCGATCGTGCCGATGATGTCGACGACCTTGCCTGAGCTCGCCGCGATGTCCTGCATCGTCGACACGACCTGGCCGACCACGTCGCCGCCCTGCGTCGCGATGTCCGACGCGTTCACCGCGAGCTGGCTCGCCTGCCGCGCGTTCTCCGCGTTCTGCCGCACGGTGCCCGTCAGCTGCTCCATGCTCGACGCGGTTTCCTGCAGCGACGCGGCCTGCTCCTCGGTGCGCTGCGACAGGTCGATGTTGCCGGTCGCGATCTCGCGCGCGCCGACGTCGATCGATTCGGTGCCGCGATGCACGGCCTGCACCATCGTCGTGACGGCGTCCTGCATCCGCTTGATGCCGCCGAACAGGCGGCCGATCTCGTTCGCGCTGGCAACGTTGACCGGCTGCGTGAGGTCGCCGCCGGCAATGCGCTCGAAATGCGCGATCGCGTCCTCGATCGGCTGGACGATCAGCCCGCGCAGCACGAAGCGGATCGCGATCACGACGACGAACGCGATCGCGATGCCGGCCGCGATCAGCGCGATCATCATCGAGATCTGCGACTGCGTCTCGGCCTGACGGTCTTCCGCGCGCTTCGTCAGCGCGGCGATCACGGCCGCCGCCGTCTGGTCGAACGCAATGAACATCGGGCTGATCTTCGTGTCGGCGATCGCGTGGTACGCGGCCATGTCGCCCGCGCGCGCCGCGGCGAACTCCGGCTCGACGCCTTCCTTCACGATCGTCGTGTGCCGGGCGGCGAGCTCGTCGAGAAGCGCCTGATCGACACCGAGCTTCGGCGTCGACTGGAACGCCTGCCAGTTCTGGTTCGACTTCCCATACAGCTCCTGCGCGCGGTCGAGCACCTTCGCCGCCTCGGCCGCATTGCCGCCTTCGGTCAGCGTACGAAAGCGATCGAGCGCGACGCGCGAGCGCAGCAGCTGCGCGGCCGCGTCGTCGAGCGCGTGGATCGCCGGCAGGTCGACGTGCGCGATCTCGTCGAGCGAGCGGCTCGCGTGATTGAGCGCGTAGAGGCCGAGCCCGCCGACCGCGGCGGTCAGGCACACGAGGATGAGTCCGACCGCCGTGAGCGTCGTGCGGATCGACCAGTTATGCAACATTGCAGATTCTCCCGAAATTGCTGCGCGCGCGGCGCGCTTACCCGCCGAGTGTCTCGATCAGCGCCATTTCACGGCTCGACATCAGCTTCTCGATGTCCATCAGGATCAGCATCCGGCCATCGACCGTGCCGAGGCCCGTCAGGTACTCGGTCGTCAGCGTCGCGCCGAATTCCGGCGCCGGCATGATCTGGTCGGTCTGCAGCGTCAGCACGTCCGACACGCCGTCCACCACCATCCCGACCACGCGGTTCGACACGTTCAGGATGATCACGACGGTCTGGTGGTCGTACTCGACGCGGCCGAGGTGGAACTTGATCCGCATGTCGACGATCGGCACGATGATCCCGCGCAGGTTGATCACGCCCTTGATGAACTCGGGCGCGTTCGCGATGCGCGTGACGCTGTCGTAGCCGCGGATTTCCTGCACTTTCAGGATGTCGATCCCGTATTCCTCGTCGCCGAGCGTGAAGACGAGAAACTCCTGGCCCGTCGCGTCGCCGTGTTCGGCGTCGCGGCGGCTGGTCGCTGCCGCGTTCGCCGCGGCGGTATTGATCATTTGGACTTCAGCAGACACGTTTGCCCCCAATCGGTTGAATGGCGAGAGTCAGAAGACGGCGAGCTCGGCGCCCGCTCGGGCGCCGTGCATCGCACGGGTTTCACGGTTCAGCGCCGCGACGTCGACGATCAGCGCGACGCTGCCGTCGCCGAGGATGGTCGCCGCCGAGATGCCGTGCACCTTGCGGTAATTGGTTTCGAGGTTCTTCACGACCACCTGCTGCTGGCCGACCAGCTCGTCGATCAGCATCGCGAAGCGGCGCCCCTCGGTTTCCATGATCGTGACGATCCCCTGGGTCGGGTCGGTGCGCGCGTCGTCGACCGAGAACACCTCGTGCAGCGCGACGAGCGGCAGGTATTCGCCGCGCACGCGCACCACGCGCTCGCCGTTGCCGACCGTGTAGATGTCGTCGTTCGACGGCTGCAGCGACTCCATCACGAAGTTCAGCGGCAGGATGAAGATCTCGCTGCCGACCTTGACCGACATCCCGTCGAGGATCGCGAGCGTGAGCGGCAGCACGATCCGCGTGGTCGTGCCGCGGCCGGCCTGCGACGAGATCTCGACGTGGCCGCCCATCGACTGGATGTTGCGCTTCACGACGTCCATCCCGACGCCGCGGCCCGACACGTCGGTCACCGTCTCGGCGGTCGAGAAGCCCGGCGCGAAGATCAGTTGCCACACTTCGTCGTCGCTGATGTTCTCGGAGATCTGCATGCCCTGCTTCGCGGCCTTCGCGAGAATCCGCTCGCGGTTCAGGCCCGCGCCGTCGTCGCTCACCTCGATCACGATGTTGCCGCCGTGATGCGCGGCCGACAGCACGAGCTGGCCGACCGCATCCTTGCCGGCGGCGACGCGCTTGTCGACGGTTTCGATCCCGTGGTCGAGGCTGTTGCGCACCAGGTGCGTGAGCGGATCGATGATCCGTTCGATCAGGCTCTTGTCGAGCTCGGTCGCCTGGCCGAACGTCACGAGCTCGACCTGCTTGCCGAGCTTGCCGGCGAGGTCGCGCACGAGCCGCGGGAAGCGGCTGAACACGTAGTCCATCGGCATCATGCGGATCGACATCACCGCTTCCTGCAGGTCGCGCGCGTTGCGCTCGAGCTGCGCCATTCCGTTGAACAGGCGGTCGTGCAGCGCCGGATCGAACGCGCTGGCCGTCTCCGCCAGCATCGCCTGCGTGATCACCAGTTCGCCGACGAGGTTGATCAGCTGGTCGACCTTCTCGACGCCGACGCGGATCGAGCTGCCTTCGGCGCCGCCTGCCGCCGCGGCGGCCGGGCGCGCGCGCTTGTCGTCGTGATGCGCGGCGGCGGCCGGCGCCGCATGTTCGGCCGGCTGCGGTTGAGCGGGCGGTTGGGACTGCGGCTGCGCGGCGGCTGCGGCGGCCGGGGCCGGCGCCGGAGCGGGTGCCGCGGCAGCCGGTTGCGGCGCGGCGGCCTGCGGCGCGAACACCTCGACGCGCGCGGGCGGCGCGGCGGCGGGCGGTTCGGCAGCTTCGGCAGCCACGGCTGCGGCGGCCGGCGCCGCCTGGGCAGCCGGCGCCGTGCCGCGCCCGACGCGGATCTGGCTTTCGTCGATCACGAAGCAGCACACCGCGACGATGTCGTCGGACGGCACCTCCGATTCGACCCACAGCGTCAGGTCCGCGCCGACTTCCTCGCGGCCGACGATCCGGCCGAGGTTGCCGAGTTCTTCGGTGAGCAGCGCCTGATCCTTCGCGTCGACGCCGACCAGCGTGATCTTCAGGTGCGGGCCGTCGGCGCCGGCATCGGCCGCCGGATGCGCGGCCGCCACGGCCTGCTCGACCACATGGTCGGGCGCACGGTCGCCGCCGACGGCGGGCTCGGCGGCCGGCGCGACGGCGGCGTCAACCGGTGCGGCCGGCGTAGGTGCGGCCGGCGTAGGTGCGACCGGCTCAGGCGCGGCCGGCGCAGGCGCCGCTGCGGCAGGCGCGCCGCCGCTTTCGGCCTTCAGCCGTTCGAGCTTCGCGCAGATCGCTGCGGCGGCCGCCGCGTCCGGCTCGGCGCTCGCGCGGTAGTCGACGAGCTGGTCGGACAGCACGTCCTTGGTTTCCAGGAACGCGTCGACCATCTCCTTGGTCAACGTCAGCTCATGGTTGCGCGCGCGGTCGAGCAGCGATTCGAGGATGTGCGTCGTCTCGGTCAGCGCGGAAAAGCCGAACGTCGCCGCGCCGCCCTTGATCGAATGCGCGGCGCGGAAGATCGCCGCCAGATCCTCGGGATCGGGCGAATCGACGTCGAGGTTCAGCAGCAGCTGCTCCATCTGCGCGAGCAGTTCGTCCGCTTCGTCGAAAAAGGTCTGGTAGAACTGAGTGATGTCGAGAGTCATGCCCGGTCACCGGTTGAATTCATCGCGTTCATGTCAGGAAGCAGCCGGCTCGGACAGCGTGGCGACCAGGTCGACCAGCACGCCCGGGTCGATCGGCTTTTCGATCCAGCCGGTCGCGCCCGCCTCGCGTGCGGCGTCCTTGAACGCATCGCTGCCTTCGGTCGTCAGCACGAGGATCGGCGTGTGCGCGTACGCGGTCAGCTTGCGCAGCCCGGCGATCACCTCGAGCCCGCTCTTGCGCGGCATGTTCTGGTCGGTCAGGACCAGGTCGTACGGCGCCGTCGCCGCCATGTCGAAGCCGGCTTCGCCGTCCGGCGCCACCGTCACGTCGTAGCCCGCCTGCGCAAGCGTGGCCTGCAGCAGCGCACGCATGGTCGCGGAGTCGTCGATGGCGAGAATGGTTCGGATCATGTCTGTCTCGGAAACGTCAGGGTTTCGGCGCCACGGCGACGGCGCTCGCCACGACCGGGCGCGCCGCCGGCGTCGGGCCGCCGAGCTGCTGCGCGAGCAGCTTCGAGCCGGCCGCGTCGGCGGACAGCGTCGTCGTCGTCGCGTCGTCGCGCATCAGCGCTTCTTCGGATTTGCGATTCAGCACGATCACGCTGATCCGGCGGTTTTCCGGATCGAGCGGATCGGCCTTGTTCAGGTTCTGCGTCGACGCGAGGCCCAGCACGCGCAGCACTTTCGCCTCGTCCATGCCGCCGGAGATCAGCTCGCGGCGCGATGCGTTCGCGCGATCGGCCGACAACTCCCAGTTGCTGTAGCCGCCCTCGCCGCCCGCGTACGGCACGGCGTCGGTGTGGCCCTGGACGATGATCCGGTTCGGCACGTCGTTCAGCGTCTTGCCGATCTCGCGCAGGATGTCGCGCATGTACGGCTCGACGTGGTCGCTCGACATCGCGAACATCGGCCGCTTCTGCGAATCGACGATCTCGATGCGCAGCCCCATCAGCGTCGAATCGATGCGGATCTGCTGCTTGAACTGGCGCAGCGTCGGATTGGCCTCGATCGCGGCCATCAGCTTGATCTGCAGGTCGTGCAGGCGCGTCTGCTCGAGCCGGTCCTGCGCGCCCTGCGCCTGCGACCGGGAATGCTCGTCGCCCGCCTTCGCGAGGCGCTCGGCGAGCGGCGTCGTGCCGTCGGTGCGGCGCAGCGTGCCGGCATCCGTGCTCGACAGGTCGCGGCCGCCGCCGTTGACGATGCTGGAATCCTGCGAGCTGCGGTCGCCGCTGCCGAGAATCGCGGCCTTCAGCGGCATGTTGAAGTATTCGGCGATCCCCTTCAGCTGCACCGGCGTGACGGAACTCAGCAGCCACATCAGCAGGAAGAACGCCATCATCGCGGTCATGAAGTCCGCGTACGCGAGCTTCCATGCGCCGCCGTGGTGGCCCTTCTTCGCCGGGGCCACCCGCTTGACGACGATTGCGCGATCCTTGCTCTTGCTCATCGGTCGCTCCGCCTCACTTGGTCTTCACGCGGCGCACGTGTTCTTCGAGCTCGGAGAACGACGGACGCTCGGTCGAGAACAGCACCTTGCGGCCGAACTCGACCGCGATCGCCGGCGCATAGCCGTTCAGCGTCGCGAGGATCGTCACCTTGATGCACTGGAACATCTTGGTCGACTCGGCCACGCGCTGTTCCGCGAGGCTCGCGAGCGGCCCGATCAGCCCGTACGACAGCAGGATCCCGAGGAACGTGCCGACCAGCGCCTGCGCGATCATCGCGCCGAGCACCGCGGGCGGCTTGTCGGCCGAGGCCATCGTATGCACGACGCCCATCACGGCCGCGACGATCCCGAACGCCGGCATCGCGTCGCCGACGCGCATCAGCGCGTGCGCCGGGCCTTCGCCTTCCGTGTGATGCGTCTCGATCTCCTCGTCCATCAGGCTTTCGATCTCGAACGCGTTCATGTTGCCGCCCACCATCAGGCGCAGGTAGTCGGTCAGGAATTCGACGATGTGGTGATCGGCGAGGATCTTCGGGTATTGCGTGAAGATCGGGCTCTTTTCCGGATCGTCGATGTCGGCCTCGAGCGTCAGCGTGCCTTCCTTGCGTGCCTTCGCGAGCAGCACGTAAAGCAGCGCCATCAGCTCCATGTAGACGTCCTTCGTGTATTTCGAGCCCTTGAAGAGCGTCGGCAGGACGCGCAGCGTCGCCTTGATGGTCTTGACGCCGTTGCCGAGGATGAACGCGCCGACGCCGGCGCCCACGATCATCAGGATCTCGATGGGCTGGACCAAGGCGCCCAGATGCCCGCCTGCCAGCGCATAACCGCCGAAGACGGACAACAGCGTCACGAGTGTTCCCACGATAATCAGCACTGCCTGTCCCTCACGAAAGACCGGCGGGAAGACCGCCGTTAAACAGGTTTACGGCAGTCGGCAGGAAAACTTTCGCGGCCGCCCGGCGGTAGCCCGACGGTGTTTACCAGCAGTGCGCGGACGATTCGCGCGGCCCGCGGACGTCGCTCGCGGCCCGTCCGGCCTTGCCCGGCCCGGCGCTCAGGCCACGGCGGCGGCCAGTTCGGCGCGCGCGGCGGCGGCCTTGCGGGTCTTGCCGGCGCGCGACGGCGGCTGGCACAGGCCGCACACGAAACCTTGATGCGGATCATGCGCATGCGCGACGAAGTGGCCGCCGCAGCGCGTGCAGGGCGTCATCTGCAGCATCCCCGAATCGAAGAAGCGCACCAGCGTCCACGCCCGCGTGAGGCTCAGCGCGGCCTCGTCGCCAGACAGGTTCACGTGCTCCAGATAGAGCCGGTACGCCTTCACGATCGACTGGATCGGGTCGCAGCGGCCGTGGTCCTGCATGAACCGGTACATGTTGTAGAACAGCGACGAGTGGATGTTCGGCTGCCACGTCATGAACCAGTCGGTCGAGAACGGCAGCATCCCCTTCGGCGGCGACACGCCCTTCAGTTCCTTGTACAGCTTGATCAGACGGTCCCGCGACAGGCTCGTCTCCGCCTCCAGCAGCTGCAGCCGGGCGCCCAGTTCGATGAGTTCGATGGCGAGGGTGATTTCCTTCACCTCGATCACGACGCTTTTGCTTGCCATGGTGATAACCGTCCGCTTGACGTTGTGCGAATGAATGGCCAATACGCTGCCGGCCGGCGCGGCACGCCGGGACGAACGCAAGGCGGGATGGATCAGCGGACGCCTTCGACCTGCTGCCCGGCCATCAGGATGGCCGAGTGGGCGTGCGCGACGACATCGCTGCGGCCCTTGTCGGCGAGCGACGACAGCAGCGCGTGATCATCGAAGCGGAAGCGGCACAGCATCTGGTTCGACGCGGCCAGCTTCACGGTCTGCGCGAGCGTGAGGTTGGCGAGCACGTCGGCCAGTTCCTGGGAAATGCCCATGCGAAACATGCCCATCGCCTTGTCTTCCCGCAGCAGTCGCTGCGCGAGGAGGAGATACGACAGGTTAACCTCTTTGATCTCACTGAGCATTTCACTGGTGGCGCTCATGATTCCCCCGTTAAAAAACTGTGCTTTGGCCAATCATGTTATGAAAACGTTTGCTCGATCAGCGCGCACTGGGCGCTCAGTCGGCTCGTTTATAGTCTTACAGGGCGAATTTTGGCCAAACGGGATTTATGTCGGTATCAGCGAAGTGGCGTATGCCGTGCAGGATTTGTCTGTAAACCGTGTAGGAATTTTTCCGACAAGGCGAATTGAAAGGAACGGTCGGAAAACGGATTGCAACGCGGATTCGGTTGCGAGGGGCGCCGATGGCCGCCGCGCCGGGAGCGGAAGGCTTGCCGGCAAGGCGCCGGCAATCGGGTCGGTAAAAATTATAGTGCTTTTTCACGATAGCGCAACAATAGTTATGGCTGTCGCGCTTCATGATTCCGTGCCCTTTTTCTCGGGGTTTTCGCGTATTTCATCGTGTAACAAGCCTTAAGTGTTTGAAAAAACACTCGAACCCCTCAGGGCGATATCGATAATGGACTCCAATGGGCGGCGGCGCGAGCCGTGCCGGCCCGCCCCGCAGCTTGCCGCCGGCGCTCCGCGCACCCCGCCCAGGGCCCGGCCACGTATCGCGAACCGCGTGCGTCGGCAAGTTCCGCAACCTTGTACGGGATCCGCATCGGCGCCGCCGCGCGCTCGGATCGACACAGGAGAACATCCATGCGAATTGCCCAGATCGCGCCGCTTTACGAAGCCGTCCCGCCGAAACTCTACGGCGGCACCGAGCGTGTCGTGTCCTACCTCACCGAGGCGCTCGTCGAACTCGGCCATGACGTGACGCTGTTCGCCAGCGGCGACTCGGTTACGTCGGCCCGTCTCGAGGCGGCCTGGCCGCGCGCGCTGCGGCTCGACCCGTCGATTCGCGATTCGATGGCGCCCCATATGCGGCTCCTCGAGCAGGTCGCCCGGGTCGCGCACGAATTCGACGTGCTGCACTTCCACCTCGACTACCTGCCGTTCCCGCTGATGTCGCGCCTCGACACGCCGTACGTGACGACGCTGCACGGCCGCCTCGACCTGCCGGAGCTGCAGCCGGTGTTCGACGCGTTCCCGAATTCGCCGGTCGTGTCGATCTCGAACAACCAGCGCAAGCCGCTGCCGCAAGCCGCGTGGGCCGGCACCGTCTACCACGGGCTGCCCGACACGCTGCTCACGCCGCGGCCGGACGTGAAGCCCGAATACCTCGCGTTCCTCGGCCGGATCTGTCCCGAAAAGCGTGTCGACACCGCGATCCGGATCGCCGCGCAAAGCGGGCTGCCGCTGAAGATCGCCGCGAAGGTCGACAAGGCCGACGCCGACTACTTCAAGGAAGTGATCGAGCCGCTGCTCGACCAGGCGCATGTCGAATTCATCGGCGAGATCAACGAAGCGCAAAAGCCGGCGTTCCTGTCCGGCGCGAAGGCGCTGCTGTTCCCGATCGACTGGCCGGAGCCGTTCGGCCTGGTGATGATCGAGGCGATGGCGTGCGGCACGCCGGTCGTCGCGTTCAACCGCGGCTCGGTGCCGGAAGTGATCGAGGACGGCGTGACCGGCTTCATCGTCGAGGACGTGCAGGGCGCGGTCGGCGCGCTGCACCGGATCGACAGCCTGTCGCGCACCGCGATCCGCGAGCGTTTCGACACGCGCTTCAGCTCGAAGGCCATGGCGCAGCGTTACGTCGAGACCTACGAATCGCTTTGCGCGGCCACCAAGCAACCGGCATTGCGCCGGGTCGCGGGCGCCTGACACGGAAATCCGCGCGGAAATACGTCGTAAATCCGCGCGAAAATCGACACGCAAAACAAAAGAGCCGCATCGTCGATGCGGCTCTTTCTATTTGGCTTTCCCTCACTCGATCAGGAAACGATCACGGTTTTTGCCGACGATCCAATTCGGCGGCTTGCCGCGCCCGCTCCAGGTTGCACCCGACTTCGGATCGCGGTATTTCGGCGGCAGCGGCGCCTTCTTCGGCGGACGCCCGCGCCGCGCTCGCTCCGCGAAGCCCAGATCCTGGGCCGTCAGGCCATATTCGGCAATCATGCGCTGGACATCGGCGATCACCGCCGCCACTTCCTGGCGCCGCACGTCGTCCGCCTGGGCTTGCAGATCGGCGATCTGAGCCTTGAGTTTCGCGTATTGAGACATTTTTCGACTCCCCTTTTTCGATGATGCGGCCCCGGCGACTCCGGCCGGAACACCAACATCCGTTACGTCATCCGCACTGCCGCCCTGCCCTTCGAATTAATGCTGCCATCTTTAACCGAATCGCCTTTATCGAGAATGCGGACTTATTCTAATAAAGGCATTCGTCGACCATTCAAATTTAACAATCGTTTACCCTCCCGGGCCCGATTCATTTCCTATAATCCAGACCAATTCCCGGTAACGCGATAAATGCGTTGCGTCGCGCCGGGTCTTCAACCCACCTGGACGAGATCCTTACATGAATCTTTCTCAGCGTCTCGCTGCAGAGGTATTCGGCACGTTCTGGCTGGTGCTCGGCGGGTGCGGAAGCGCCGTGCTGGCCGCCGCCTTTCCGGGCCTCGGCATCGGCTTTGCCGGCGTCGCACTCGCCTTCGGCCTGACCGTGCTGACGATGGCATTCGCAATCGGCCACATCTCGGGTTGCCACCTGAATCCGGCGGTCAGCGTCGGCCTGACGGTCGCCGGCCGCTTCCCGGCACGCGATCTCGCGCCGTACATCGTCGCGCAGGTCGTCGGCGCCACGCTCGGCGCATTCGTGCTGTACCTGATCGCGACCGGCAAGCCGGGTTTCGACGTGGTCGGCAGCGGCTTCGCGACGAACGGCTTCGGCGATCGCTCGCCCGGCCACTACTCGCTCGCCGCATCGTTCATCTGCGAGGTCGTGATGACGGGCTTCTTCCTGTTCGTGATCCTCGGCGCGACCGACAAGCGCGGCGTGCCGGCCGGCTTCGCGCCGATCGCGATCGGGCTGTGCCTGACGCTGATTCACCTGATCTCGATTCCGGTCACCAACACGTCGGTGAACCCGGCACGTTCGACCGGCCCGGCGCTGTTCGTGGGCGGCGACGCGATCGGCCAGCTCTGGCTGTTCTGGGTCGCGCCGCTGATCGGCGCGGTACTCGCCGGGATCATCTACCCGCTGGTCGCCGGGCGTGACGACGCCGTCGACCTGCTGCCCGCATCAGCTCGCACAAGCGAATAAAACACTACGGGGTCAAGCGAGCAGAGCAGCGAGCCTCACGCTGTCGAAGAACACGAGGCAGGCAATTTCGACGGGCGCCCCTGCGGCGCCCGTTTTTCATTTCCGCGCAGGGAAACGGCGCCGGGGCGGGCGCTCAGGACGCGACGACGTCGTCTTCGAGCGAGAACAGCGTGCGCAGGTGACGGGCGACGCCCGCGTCGAAGTTGTTGCCGATCCGCGGGATGTGCGGCAACCGCGCCACCAGATCGGGGTTCGCGTTGTTCATCATGAACGCGTGACCGGCGGTTTCGAGCAGGTCGATGTCGTTCATGTTGTCGCCGAACGCGATGCAGTGGCCGGTATCGACGCCGAGCCGCGCGAGCACGGTGCGCAGCGCGCGCCCCTTCGACACGTTCGCGGTCATCACTTCGAGGCAGTCGGGCAGCGAGTACGTGACGTACAGCGTATCGCCGAACTGCATGCGCATCTGCTCGGCGACGACCGCCAGATCGGCCGGTTCGCCGATATACAGCACCTTCGCGATATCCGCGCCGTCGTGCGCGGCCATGTCGATCACGTCGTACCGGAAGCCCGAATCCTGGTGGAATGCGAGCAGGTGCGGCGCTTCGCGATCGATCAACCAGCCGTCGTTGGTGAACAGGTTGACGATCACGCGGCCGTGCGCGCCGACGACTTCCGGCTGCACGAGGCGGCGCACGATCGCTGCGTCGACGTTCTGCGCATGGATCGTCGTGTCGTCCGGCGTATGCACGCGCGCGCCGTTCGACGTGATCAGGTACGGCCGGATGCCGAGCACGTCGCGAATGCCGGCGACGTCCGCATAGTGGCGCCCCGTGGCGATCACGAACTGCACGCCGTCGCGGTCGAGCCGGCGAACGGTGTCGATCGTATACGGGTCGAGCTGGTGGTCGCTGTTCAGCAGCGTACCGTCGAGATCGGTGGCGATGACTTTATACATGGGGCGGGAGAGCGGCGCTCGCGGCACGGAAGAAGCGTCATTTTAACGTCGTGCCCCGCAGCGCGCCGGACGGTTGCCGGCCATGCGCCGCCCGGGGTGCTGCCGCGGCGCGGCATCCATCCCGCTCGCGCCCCGCTCGGCTCAGCCGCCCTGCGCCGCGCGCAATGCCTGCAGCGCGAGCCGCAGCGCGCCATGCGCCGAATCGTCGAGCGGCGCGCGCAGCCGGGCGGCGTGCCGCGCCGGCACGGCCGGCGCGAGCGCGTCGGTCAGCCCGCCGCACAGCGCGACCGGCAACGCCTGTTGCGGATCGAGCGCGTCGATCATCTTGCCGATCTCGTCGCCGGCCTGCGCGATCAGCGCGCTCGCGACCGGATGCGTGCGGTGCGCGAACACGACCGGCGCGAGACGCGCGTAGATCGTCTGGTTCGCGTCGCACGACCACTGAACGAGCGCGTCGCGATCCCGCGCACCCGTTTCCGCGAGCAGGGCCGCGGCAAACGCGTCGCGCGGCACGCGGCCGTCGAGCGCCTGTTGCGCATAGGCGAGCGCGCGCACGCCGAGCCACGCGCCGCTCGCCTCGTCGCCGGACGGAAAGCCGAAACCGCCCGCGATCCGGCATGCGCCGCCCGCATCGAGCGCCGCCGCGATGCTGCCGGTGCCGAGCGCGACGATGAGCCCCGGCGCGCCGCCATGCGCGCCGACGACGGTCGTATACGCATCGCTCTCGATCGCGAGTGCGCCGAGCGGCGCCCGCGCGCGGAATGCAGCGAGCCACGCCGCGTTGTTGACGCCCGCGAGCCCGCAGCCGAGCGCGCACTGCGCCCAGTCGAACGCGAGGCCGGCGTGCGTGAACGCGTCCGCGCACGCCGCGCCGATCGACGCCCATGCGCGCTCGATGCCGAGACCGAGCCCCGACGGGCCGCCGCGCCCCTGCGCGAGCTCGCGCCCGTGCCGGTCGGCCAGCACCGCGCGGGTGCCGGTGCCGCCGCCGTCGATGCCGATCGCAAAAAGTAATGCCGCCATGCCTTCATCCCGCTGATTCGAACAGGCGCCAAGCTTAACCGGATCGGCGCCGCGCGCCCATCTGCCGTTCGGCCGGCTATCCCGCCAAAAGGGCTTCCGCTATGCTGGCGCGATCGAATCGATACTGAAAACGAGGCAGACGATGTCGCAGCGGTGCAACTGGGTGAAGACGGAAGCGGACGCTCACTATCACGATACCGAGTGGGGCATGCCGTCGCACGACGATCGCCATCTGTTCGAAATGCTGATCCTGGAAGGCGCGCAGGCCGGGCTGTCGTGGTCGACGATCCTGAACAAGCGCGCGGGCTATCGCGAGGCATTCGCCGATTTCGACGTCGATGCCGTCGCGCGCTTCACGCCCAAGCGCATCGAGAAATTGCTGGAGAACCCGGGCATCGTGCGCAACCGCGCGAAGGTTGAATCAGCGGTGACCAACGCGCGCGCGGTGCAGCGCATCCGCGAAGAACATGGGTCGCTCGCCGCGTTCCTGTGGTCGTTCGTCGGCGGCACGCCGATCCAGAATGCGTGGCAGTCGTACCGCGACGCGCCCGCCTCGACCGAGCAGTCCGACGCGCTCAGCAAGGCGCTGAAGGCGTACGGCTGCAAGTTCGTCGGCTCGACGATCTGCTATGCGCTGATGCAGGCGACCGGCATGGTCAACGATCACGAAGCCGGCTGCCCGTGCCATGCGCAATGCGCGGCGCTCGGCGGCAAGCAGCCGGCACGCCGGCGCAAGGCGGGCTGACGCGCAGGCCTGAGCGCGAAGATCGACTTCCGAACGCCGCCGCACCGCCGGCCATCGGCCGAAACAGTCGCGCCGCAACGGTCCGGGGGCTTTCCCGGCCCGCAAAAGCAAAACGGCGGAGCGGCCTCTTTCGAGGCACACTCCGCCGTTTCGCGGCGAACCGTCAGATGCTCTTAGTGGAGCTTCTTCGGCAGCATCTGGCTGCGCAGGCGCTTGTGCAGGCGCTTGACGGCTGCTGCCTTCTTGCGCTTGCGGACTGCGGTCGGCTTTTCGTAAGACTGGCGCTCACGCAGTTCAGCGATCAGGCCATTTTTTTCGATAGCGCGACGAAAGCGGCGAATCGCCACTTCGAACGGCTCGTTTTCTTTCAGAAGAATCGTCGTCATGTCGTTCCTAAATTGCTTAAACGGTCAAAAACGTAGCGGCCAAGCGCCACGCACCGGCCATCCGAGCGTCCCCACAACAGGCGAAACGAGCGGAAATACGGCCTCGGAGGCCGGAAAAGAGAGGCGGAAAGCACCGCGAGTACGCTTCACAACCGCGTGCAGCGCCGCGTTTGACTGCCAGCAGACATGCCGAAACCGGCAAAGGCGTGACAGAAAATCTCAATTCAGCCCGCCATCATAGCAGGGAATCACAGACAAAACCACCCTTTTGTCGGTCACCGGCAAACGTTCCACCCCATCTCGCGATTCTCGCGCCACGGCCACCACGCCGCCCGCCATGCCCGGCGCGCCTTCGCGGCAAAACCGGCCCTTCCGTCCCGAATTTCCTCAAACATCCCTCTAAAGTTTTCGCCGGGTGCCGCCGTCAACCAGGAAAGGCGGGCAGCGCCAGACGCAAAAAAGCGCCACGCCGAAATCAGAACCTGTCTGTATCTCAGGCATTTTCCAAAACGAGGAAGCAAATGCTGAACATCAACACCAACATCCTTTCGCTGACGACGCAGACGAATCTGTCGGGCTCGCAAAGCGCACTGTCGCAAGCAATCAACCGCCTGTCTTCGGGCAAGCGCATCAACACCGCTGCTGACGATGCAGCAGGCCTGGCGATCTCGACGTCGCAAACGGCGGCAATCAATGCGCTGACGCAAGGTGTTGCAAACGCGAACAACGGCATCTCGATGATCCAGACCGCCAACGGCGCGCTGCAATCGACGGTCGACAACCTGCAGCGTATCCGTACGCTGGCGCAACAAGCAGGCGACGGCTCGCTGGATTCGAGCGCCCGCGCGAACCTGCAAGCTGAAGTGACGACGCGTCTCAGCGAAATCGACCGTGTCGCATCGCAAACGACGTTCAACAGCCAGACCATCCTGGGCGGCGCCGGCAGCGTCACGTTCCAGATCGGCGCAGCAGCGAACCAGGTCGTTACCGTCGACTTCGGCACGGCGAACTGGAACAGCACGGGCATGAGCGTGAACAGCCTGAGCGTCGCCACCCAGTCGGGCGCGCAATCGGCGATCACGGCGATCGACGCGGCACTGAAGCAAGTCAACACGTTCCAGGCAACGCTGGGCGCAGCACAGAACACGTTCCAGGCTGCGATCTCGACGACGCAAACCCAGGCAACCAACATGACCGCCGCTCGCTCGCAGATCACCGACGCGGACTTCGCGACGGAAACGGCGAACCTGAGCAAGGCGCAAGTGCTGCAACAAGCTGGTATCTCGGTTCTGGCGCAAGCGAACTCGCTGCCGCAGCAAGTCCTGAAGCTCCTCGGCTAATCGAGCAGCACCCGCGGCGGGCCACGTGCCCGCCCGCCTCCGGGCACGGCGGCGTCGCCATGCGACGCATCGCGACGCCGCCGAAACCGCCCGGACCGGAATTCTCCAGGGAGGCACGCCTCCCTCTTTGCATTGAACCGCGGCGCCCCGCCGCATCGCGCACGTTGATTGCGCGGACGACCGGAGCAACGGCATGGCCACCACGACCCCCGTCAGCAGCACGGACATCAGCACCATCCTGGCGAATGCAGGTCAATCGATCATCAGCGGCGCGACGAATTCGACGCTCGACGTCAATACGCTCGTCACGACGCTGGTGAACGCGAAGACGGCCGGGCAATTGCAGGCCCTGCAGACCCGGCAGACGAACGACAATACGCAGCTGTCCGCGATCGGCCAGCTGAAGGGCGCGCTGTCCGCGCTGCAGACCGCGCTCACCGGCCTCTCGGACGGCACCGCGCTCGGCAGCCTGGCCGCGACGGCGAGCGGCACGGGCATCGCGACGACGATCAAGAGCGGCAGCGGCGCGGTGGCCGGTTCGTATTCGGTCAATGTCACGCAGCTCGCGACCGCCAACAAGCTGTCGTCGGCCGGCGTGACGTCGGCGGACACGATCTCGGCCGGCTCGCTGAGCATCACCTTCGGCAGCAACCCCGCATTCAACGTCAACGTGGCGGCCGGCGCGTCGCTGTCCGACATCGCGTCGTCGATCAACTCCGCGTCCGGCAATGCCGGCGTCACCGCGTCGGTCATCACCGGTTCGGACGGCCAGCATCTCGTGATGCAGTCGAACGCCACCGGTGCGGCCAACACGATCTCGATCACGGGCACCGGCGTCAACTCGAAACTGACGTCGGGGTACACGACGGTCACGCCGGCCGCCGACGCGAATCTGACGATCGACGGCACGCCGGTGTCGAGCGCGTCGAACAACGTGTCGGGCGCGCTGACGGGTGTCACGCTGGCGCTGTCGCAGGCCGCGGTCGGCACGACGCAAACCATCACGCTGTCGCAGGACACGGCCGCGGCGACGACCGCGATCAACAATTTCGCGACCGCGTATACCAACTTCGTGAATACCGCGAAATCGCTGTCGAGCTACGACTCGACAGCGAATACCGCCGGCCCGCTGCTCGGCGACGCGATGCTGAACACGATCAGGAGCACACTCGCGACGACGCTCAGCAGCGGCGTCACGACGGGCGGCACGACCTATGCGCTCGGCAGCATCGGCATCAACGTGGACTCGACCGGCGCGATGTCGGTCGACACCGCCGCGCTGACCACCGCGCTCAAGTCGAACAGCTCCGCGGTGACGGCGATCTTCAACCAGACGAACGGCATCGCCCAGGCGCTCAATGCGAACATCAACTCGTACACGCAGACGTCCGGCCTGATCGACCAGCGCACCACCGCGATCAACGCCGATCTGAAGAGCGTGCAGAGTCAGGCGACGCAACTGCAGAGCTACTCGGACCAGTTGACCAAGCAATACAATGCGCAGTTCACCGCGCTGAACACGCTGATGGCGACGATGGCGAACAACACCCGCTACCTGACCCAGCTGTTCGGCGGCCAGAACAGCGCCGGCACGCTGGCCAACAACAAGTAAACGTTGGCCGCCCCCCTTCGGAGCAGAACCATGACGAACGACACCCTGTCCCGCGCCTTCGATCTGACCCGTGCCATGCAGTCGGCGGCCGATGCGCGCGACTGGGTGCGCGTCGCGGCCCTCGCCGACGAACGCTCGCCGCTGCTGATGAACCTGTCCGGCGAGCAGACCCCGGACGTGCTGGACCAGGTGCGGCAGATCATGGCGATCGACGCGTCGATCACCGAGCATGCGCAGACGGACCGTGACCGCCTGGCTGCGGAATTTGCGCAGTCCCAGGAGCGGATCAAGGCCGCGAGCCAGTACCAGAAAGCCGGCATGCTGTGACCGGCCGGGCGTCTCGCCCGCCGCGCATTTCGAATTAAAAGACGCCGCCAGTCGAGCGGTCCGTTGTCGCCGTACCGTCGAGCCGCTTCAATGCGGCTTTTTTTCGCCTGCGGGCGGGAGCGCGAGCCGGATCGCGCCGGCTACGCCCGCGCCGCCCGCTCGACGGCCGCGTCGATCATCTCGGGCGGCCGGCCCGACGATGCGCGAGCGCGGCTTCCAACCGGGGCGCGATCCCGCTCGTCACGCGTCCCGGGGCGCCGTCTCGCCGGCCGCGTAGCGGGTCCACATGCCGTGCAGCGCGTCCTCGAGGTTGCGTGCGAAGCGCGACGCATCGCACAGCGGCGACGCCAGCGCGCGCTCGCGCAGCGTTGCACGCAGCGTCGCCAGCCCGTCGCGGTCGCGCGCGAACGCGACCGCCTTCGCGAGGTACGCATCCTCGTCTTCCGCGATCCAGTCGCCCATGCCCGCCGCGTGCAGCAGGCTTTCGCAAATGTGCGTGACGAACCGGCTGCCCTTCATCCCGAGCACCGGCACGCCCATCCACAGCGCTTCGGCCGTGGTCGTGCCGCCCGGGTACGGGAACGGGCTCAGCGCGATGTCGATGCGGTTATACGCGGCGAAGTACTCCGCACGCGGCGAACCGCCTTCGAGAATCAGCCGATCCGCCCCGACGCCGTGCCGCGCGAAGCGGTCGAGCGTCGCCTGGTTCACGTCGCCGGCGCCGAGCTCATGGGCCTTCAGCAGCAGGCGTGCGTCCGGCAGTGCGTGCAGGATGCGCGACCACAGCGCGACGACCTCGTCGCTGACCTTGATCAGCTTGCCGAAGCAGCCGAACGTGACGCCGCCATGAGCCGCCATCGGCAGCGGGCCGACCGCGACATCGTACGGCGGCGGCGTGAAGCACAGGTAGCTGTCCGGCAGCCGCCACGGCCGCTCGGTGAAGTGATGCGCCTCGTCGGCCGGTAGCGTATGCGCATCGCCGATGAAATAGTCGATCGCGCGGCAACCGGTCGTCGCGAAGAAACCGAGCCAGCTCGCCTGCACCGGCGCGGGCTTGTGCCCGAAGATCGGCAGGCCGCTCCAGTTGGTGTGGCCTGCCATATCGATCAGGATGTCGATACCGTCGTCGCGAATCAGTTGCGCGGCCTCCTCGCGGCCCAGGCTGACCACCTTCTTCCAGCTCGCGAAGTTCGGCCTGAGCCGCGCGGTCACGTCGTCCTCGCCGACGAAGGTCACATAGGCATGCGGCTCGATGCGCGACCGGTCGATCCGCGCGAGCACGCTTTCCAGGAAGATGCCGACCGGGTGCTGGCGCAGGTCGCCCGACACGAAGCCGACGCGCAGCGGCCGCCCCTGCGCCTGCGCGACGCGCTGCGCGCGGTCGTGCTCGAACGGGTGCGCATCGCGCTCGAGATGCTCGCCGTAGCGGCGCGCTTCGGCGACCCACTCCTGCGGCTCGAACGCGGGTGAGCTCGACATGTTGAACAGCATCCGCGAGTACGCGCGATGCACGTCGTGCCGGATCGCCGAGCGGAACGCATCCAGCGCGCCGGCGAGGTCCCCTTTCGCCCACAGGATGTCGCCGAGCGTCATCTGGACCTTCAGCGGATCGATGCCGAGCGCCCTCGCGATCTCGGTGTGCTTCATCGCCTCGTCGAGCTTCTCGAGCCGAAACAGCGCGGCGGCGAGGTTGTGATGCGCGTCGGCATCGTCCGGGTTCAGGTCGATCGCGTGCCGGTGGCTCAACTCCGCGGCGGCCAGCAAATTGAGGTTGTGATACGCGAAGCCAAGGAAGTTGTATGCGTCGGCCAGTTCGGGATCGAGCTCGATCGCACGCCGGCACACCTGCACCGCCTGCCCGTATTCGCCCTGCTGGTTGCGCAAATCGCCGAGCCACGCCCATGCCTGTGCATGCGCGGGGTCGATCGCGACCGCCTGCTCGAGCAGCTCGAGCGCCTTGTCGAAATCGCCGATGCGCTGCAGCAACCTTGCCAGCACGCAGTGCGCGTCTGCGTCGCCCGGATCGAGCCCCTCGCGCGCATGGTCGATCGCGCCGTGCAGATCGCCGGCCGCGCGCAGCGTCGCGCTCAGCCCCCGATGCGCGACACGAAAGCCCGGTTGCAGCGCGATGGCGCGACGATAGGCATCCGCAGCATCGTCGAATTTCTCCTGCGCATGCAGCGCGTTGCCGAGATTGCAGTACGCATCCGCGTACTGCGGCTGGTGCGCGACGGCCTTCGCGTAGCTCGCGGCCGCCGCTTCGTGCTCGCCCAGGTCCTGCAGCGCGTTGCCGAGATTGTTGTACGCCTCCGCATAACCGGGGCGCAGCTCGATCGCGCGCGCGCAGCTCTGCATCGCGGCCGCCGGCTCGCGTGCATCGCGCAACGCGTTGCCGAGGTTGTTGTGCGCCTCCGGATAGTCCGGTCGCAGCCCCACCGCGCGCCGATAGTGCGCGATCGCGTCGTCGAGCCGGCCGCTTTCGCGCAGCATGTTGCCCAGGTTGTTGAAGTACGACGCATCCGGCCGCTCGACGAGCGATTGCTCCATCAGCGCGAGCCCCGCGTCGTACTGCTTCAACTGGCATGCGAGCAGCCCGAGGAAATGCAGTGCATCCGGCTGGCCCGGCTGCGCGGCGAGGATCGCGTCGTACAGCGTCTTCGCTTCCGCGAGACGCCCCGCCTGATGATGCGCCAGCGCGGACTGCAGCGTGTCGTGGATATCGTTCATGCTTCCTGCTCCGAGTTCGTATAGCGTTGCCACATGGCGAGGAACGCCGCTTCGAGATGCGTCGCGAACCGGCGCGCGTCGCACAACGGCGACGCGAGCAGCTGCGCACGCAGGCTCGCGCGCAGCGCCGCGAGGCGCTCGCGATCGTGCACCGCCGCGATCGCCTTCGCGACATAGCCGTCCTCGCCGTCAGCAACCCATTCGCCCATGCCCGCCGCGTGCAGCACGCTTTCGCAGATGTGCGTGACAAAGCGCCCGCCCTTCATGCCGAGCACCGGCACACCCATCCACAGCGCTTCGGCCGTGGTCGTGCCGCCCGGGTACGGGAACGGGCTCAGCGCGACGTCGATGCGGTTATATGCGCCGAAGTATTCCGCGCGCGGCGAACCGCCCTCGAGGATCAGCCGGTCCGCGTCGATGCCATGCCGCGCGAAGCGTGCGGCGGTCGCGTCGCGCACGCCCTCGCGACCGAGTTCGTGCGCCTTGAGCAGCAGCCGCGCGTTCGGCAGCGCGTGCAGGATGCGCGACCACGCGCGCACGACGTCGTCGCCGATCTTCACGAGCTGGCCGAAGCAACCTAACGTCGGCTGGCCGCTCGCCGCCATCGGCAGCGGGCCGACCTCGACGTCGCAGGCCGGCGGCGTGAAGCACAGGAAGCTGTCCGGCAGCCGCCACGGCTTCTCGACGAAGTGATGCGCTTCGGCGTCCGGCAGCGTGTAGCGGTCGCCGATGAAGTAGTCGATCGCGTCGCAGCCGGTCGACGCGAAGAAGCCGAGCCAGCTCGCCTGCACCGGCGCCGGTTTCCAGCCGAACACGGGGAGCCCGCTCGACTGCGTATGGCCCGCGAGGTCGACGAGAACGTCGATTTCGTCGTCGTGAATCATCCGCGCGGCCACGTCCGGACCCAGCGCGGCGATCGAGCGCCAGCCGTTCGCGTGCGGCTTCAATTTCGCGGTGATCGCGTCCTCCTCGTCCGTGGTCACGTACACGCGCAGGTCGATGCGCGTGCGCTCGAGGTGCGCGAGCACGCTTTCCAGGAAGATCCCGACCGGGTGCAGGCGCAGGTCGCCGGACACGAAGCCGACGCGCAGCTGCCGCCCTTGAGCGCGCGCGCCCCGCTCGCGCGGATCGTGCGCATGGCGCGTCGAACGCGCGGCCAGGTGCCGGCCGTAGCGCCGCGCATCGGCCAGATAGTCGGCGGGGTTCACGCAAGCGGACGCCGCCGCGCTGAACAGCAGCCGGTTCAGCACGGTCGCCGCGACGTCGTCGGCATCGTCGCGCACCAGCGCGAGCGCGTCGCGATAGGCGTGGACCGCGGCATCGACGTTGCCCTGCGCGCGCAGGATGTCGCCGAGATTGACGTGCATCAACACGGCCGGCGGGCCGGCCTGCAACGCCCGCCGGCAATACACGAGCGCCTCGTCGAGCCGCTGCAGCTTCAGCAGCACGACGGATAGGTTGTGGCACGCGCCGGCGTCCGCCGGATTGAGCGTGACGGCCGTGCGATGGCACGCTTGCGCATCCTCGAGCCGGTTCAGTCCGTGATACGCGTTGCCCGCGTGGTTATGTGCGTCGCCGAGGTTCGGCGCGAGCCGGATCGCGTCCTGTGCATGCGCGAGCGCTTCCGCGCAGCGCAGTTGCTTGTGACACACGGCGCTCAGGTTCGCGTGGGCCATCGCCATCGACGCATCCAGCTCGATCGCGCGGCCGTAATGCGTGGCGGCGCCATCGAGGTCGCCCAGATCCTGCAGCGCATTGCCGAGGTTGTTGTACGCCTCCGCGTAACCGGGGCGCAACGCGATCGCGCGCGCGCAGCTCTGCATCGCGGCCGCCGGCTCGTGCGCGTCGCGCAACGCGTTGCCGAGGTTGTTGTGCGCCTCCGGATAGTCCGGCCGCAGCGCCACCGCGCGCCGATAGTGCGCGATCGCGTCGTCGAGCCGGCCGCTTTCGCGCAGCATGTTGCCCAGGTTGTTGAAGTACGACGCGTCCGGCCGCTCGACGAGCGATTGCTCCATCAGCGCGAGCCCCGCGTCGTACTGCTTCAACTGGCACGCGAGCAGCCCGAGGAAATGCAGCGCATCCGGCTGGCCCGGCTGCGCGGTGAGGATCGCGTCGTACAGCGTCTTCGCTTCCGCGAGACGCCCCGCCTGATGATGCGCGAGCGCGGCCTGCAATGCCTGTCCTGTTCCGTCCATCTCGTCTGTCCTGCTCAATAGGGATGCGGTTCGCGTCGGAAGTCGATCGGCCTGCCGCCGTGCCCGATCATCACCGCCGGCGCCGCAATCCCGTCGCGCGCCATCCTGACGACGGTGTCGCGCACGCGCCGCCGGTCGGAATGACGATCACGTCGGCCGGCGCGGTGTTCAGCGCGGGAGCGCCATGTTCCGCTTGCCGCCAACGTGGAAATGCCCACGCCCGTCAAGTCGTGAGCGGCCTCACACGGATGCGACCCGCGCGGCTTCGACGTGCCGCGCCCACATGCCGTGCAGTGCGTCCTCGAAGTGGCGCGCGAAGCGGGGCGCGTCGCACAGCGGCGACGCGAGCACCTGCGCGCGCAGCGTCGTGCGCAGCGCCGCCAGCTCGGCGGGCTGGCCGACCTGCGCGACGGCCTTCGCGACATACGCGGCGTCGTCGTCCGCGATCCACTCGGGCAGCCGCGCCGAATGCAGCAGGCTCTCGACAATGTGCGACAGGAAGCGCTCGCCGCGCCGGCACAGCACGGGCACGCCCATCCACAGCGCTTCGGCGGTCGTCGTGCCGCCCGGATACGGGAACGGGCTCAGCATCAGGTCGACACGCCGGTACGCGGCCAGGTATTCGGCGCGCGGCGAGCGGCCTTCGAAGATCAGGCGCTGCGCGTCGATGCCGTGCGCCGCGAAGCGCGCGGCAAGCGCCTGCTGCTCGCGCGGATCGTCGAGATGCTCGGCCTTCACGAACAGCTTCGCGCCCGTGACCGATTGCAGCACGCGCGACCAGACCGCGACGACCTGATCGGTGATCTTCGCGAGCTTGCCGAAATAGCCGAAGGTCGGATGGCCGTTCGCGAGCATCGGCAGCGCGCCGACGTCGACAGGCTCGGCCGGCGGCGTAAAGCACAGATAGCTGTCCGGCAGATGCCACGGCCGCTCGGTGAAATGCGCGGCCTCGGCGGGCGGCAGCACGTGACGGTCGCCGATCACGTAGTCGATCGCGCCCACGCCGGTGCTCGCGAAATAACCGGGCCAGCTCGCCTGCAGCGGCGCCGGCTTCCACGCGAACAGCGGCAGGCGGTTGTAGACCGTGTGGCCCGCCGCGTCGAGCAGCACGTCGATGCGGTCCGCGCGGACACGCGCAGCCGCCGCTTCGTCGCTCAGGCCGGCGATGCTGGTCCATGTCGAGAAGGCCGGCTTGATGCGGGCGGTCACGTCGTCCTCGACGTCGCGCGTCGGGTACGCATGCATCTCGATCCGGTTCGGGTCGAGATGCTTCAGCATGCTCTCGATGAAATAGCCGACCGGATGCGACTTCAGGTCGCCCGACACGATGCCGACCTTCAGCGGCCGCCCGAGCCGGGGAGCCAGGTCGACGAGCCAGTCCGTCCACGGCTTCGCGCACCGCGTGACGAGTTCGTCGTAGCGCGCGGCCTCGGCGAGATAGGCGTCGTGGTCGAACGCTTCGCTGCAGTGGCTCGCGAACAGCAGGTTGCTGCGCGGCTCCGGCAGTTCGGGGCGCAGCGCGACCGCGTGCCGGTAGGCCTCGAGCGCGGCCGGAATCTCGTTCAGGTCGAACAGCGCATTCGCAAGATTGTTGTAGGCCTGGCCGTTGTCCGGCTTCAGCGCAATGGCCTGGCAGAACGCATCGACGGCCGCGCGGACGTCGCCGGCGAGCCGCAGCGCGTTGCCGAGGTTGTTGTACGCATCGACGTAGTCGGGTCGCAGCTCGATGGCGAGACGGAAGCACTCGGCGGCGGCGGCGTGACGGTTGTCCGCCTGCATCACGTTGCCGAGGTTGTAGTAGTACATCGCGTCGGGCCGGATCTCGATCGCCGCCATGATCAGGTCGGATGCCTCCTGATAGCGTCCGTACTGATGGCCGATCAGGCCGAGGAGGTGAAGCGCGTCCGCGTGCCGGGGATCGGTGTCGAGGATCTGCCGGTACAGCGTCTCGGCCTCTTCCAGCCGTTCGGCCTGATGGTGCGCCAGCGCCTGTTCGATCGTGGCGGCGGCGGGGGAGGTGGGCATCATGAGCTATGTCGTCCTGGTAGCCAATACGGGATTCGAATCGCGGCCGGCGCCGCTGCGTCGGCACACGCCTTCGCCCGCGGACGCACGCACCGACGGTCTCCGACGTGTCCGAATTCTCCACGCGCACGCCGCGTTCCAATTTGGCGAGCAGGTGCTGGAATTGGTCGCTATTCCCGCGACTGCAAGCCGCCCCCGCGGGCGCCCGAATTCGCGCCGGACACGCGCGCATCCATCGAAATGCGGGGTGAAACCACCCGCTAATCCGACATTCGATCCTGGCGGCGCTCGCTAGACTTGATCGTAGAAAGATGTCCGACCTGCGACGCTCGGACGGCTGCGCATTCCGATGCCGCCGCGCCGACACGCGCTCGTCCGGTCACACCCTTTGTGCCTGGAGCCCTGTGTATGCACGAATCAGCGATCATCACCAACGCAGACGGCGATCAGCTCGCGGCGCGCCGCGAACTGTTCGACCTGATGCAGACCTACCCCGCGACGCGCGAGGAACTGGAACGGTCGCTCGGCCTGTTCGTGCGCGGCTCGCTCCTCGCACGCATTCTCGCGACCTTCGAGATTTATCAAAAAATCGTGCCGCTGCCGGGCGCGATCCTCGATCTCGGCACGTGGCGCGGGCAGACCGCCGTGCTGTGCGAGAACTTCCGCGCGATTCTCGAGCCGCTGAACTTCCAGCGCCGCATCCACGCATTCGATACGTTCACGGGCTACACGGGCTTCGCCGAGCACGACACGCGCGACCGCAAGCTGTTCTCCGACGGCACGTACTCGCTGTCCGGCGAGTACGCCGACCTGCTGCGCAAGCTGCTGAACCTGCACGAGCGCAGCAACGCGATGGGGCACGTGCATGACAAGCACCACGTGTGGGAAGGCGACTGCCGCGACACGCTGGCGGCGTTCGGCGAAGCGCATCCCGGCGAGATGGTCGCGCTCGCGTGGTTCGACCTGAACGTGATCGAGCCGACCCGGCACGCGTTCGACGCGGTGATGGAGCGGCTGGTGCCCGGCGGCGTCGTCGCGTTCTGGCAGCTCACCCGCGGCGGCCAGCTGCCCGCGGAAGGCGTCCATTACCTGCGCGACCTGCTCGGCAACCGTCCGCACCAGATCCACAAGGCGGCGGCCTATCCGTCGCTCTGCTACCTGTCATTCCCCGAAGGTGGGGGCACACGCAAATGAAAATCGCAATCCTCGGCAACGGCATTCTCGGCCTGATGACGGCGCGCGCATGGCCCCCGCCCGACGCGGGGGTCGAGCTCGTGATCGTCGGCCACGCGCATCGGCCCGGCTCGGCCACGCGCGCTGCGGCGGCGATGCTCAATTCGTTCACCGAGTTGGAAGGCGATTCGCTCGGCACGCCGATCGACCGCTTCAAGTTCGAGCTGAGCCGCGGCGCGACGGCAGCCTGGCCCGCCGTATTCGCTGAAATCTGCACGCCGGAGCGCGCGATCGCGCACGGCTTCGGCACCTTCGTGCTGAACAACGCGGCGACCGACGCGCTCGACGACGAGAACTTCGCGGCCATGCAGCGGTTCTGCCGCGAATTCGAGGAGCCCTGCGAGGCGGTCGATCCGTCAGGCATCCCGAACTATCATCCGGACCCGCGCTATCGCGCGCTGAAGGCGGTCTTCCTGAAGCGCGAAGGCTGGGTCAATCCGAAACAGTTTCTCGACGCGCTGACCGCGTCGGTCGCGCAAGCCGGCAACGTGCGCTTCATCGACGCCGAGGTCGAGCGGCTCGACACCGCGGCCGGACGCGTCACCGGGGCGCGCCTGTCCGACGGCAGCGTGCTCGGCGCGGACCGCTTCATCCTCTGCAACGGCGCCAACGTGACGCGCGTGCTGCAGGCGAGCCTGCCCGATCTGCCGGTGCAGCGGATGTTCTACGGCATCGGCATGTCGATCGAACTGCAGAGCACGGAGAACGTGCACACGCACTGCGTGCGCACGACCAACCGCGGCCTCGCGTGCGGGGTGTATTCGGCGCCGTACGGGCCCGACCGGACCCTCGTCGGCGCCAGCAACTACATCAGCCCGGTGCCGCACGAGCACGGCCACGCCGGCAGCGCGTACACGCTGCTCAAGTCCGCGATGGACCAGATCAACACCCGCTTCTCGCGCGCGAACCTGGTCAACGTCAACGTCGGCTGGCGACCGACGACGTCCGACCTGTATCCGCTGTTCGGCGAAACCAGCGTGCGCGACCTGTGGATTCTCGGCGGCACCAAGCGCGACGGCTTCCACCTGTCGCCGGTGCTGAGCCGCGATCTCGTCGCGGCGATGCGCGGCGAGCCGATCGATCCGCGCTACGCGGAACTCGCGCCCGAACGCCCGCTGATCCGCAACATGACGCGCGAGGCCGCGATCGCGAAGACGGTACGCCATCAGATCAATGCCGCGTACCAGCACGATTTCGTGCCGGCGCGCAACCGCATGGTCGAACAGCTCCGGAACGCGATGCGCGCGGACCTGGAGGCGCTGCACGACAAGCTGGGCGCAACGGACTGGGGCATTCCGCCCGAGCTCGTCGACATGTACCGGTACGGCCACATTCCGGCATGAGCGGTGCGACCATGAACCGCGACGCGAAGCGGGTAGCGATCGTCCAGTCCAACTACATTCCGTGGAAGGGCTACTTCGACCTGATCGCCGCCAGCGACGAGTTCATCCTCTACGATGACGCGCAGTACACGCGCCGCGACTGGCGCAACCGCAACCAGATCAAGACGCCGCAGGGCGTGCAATGGCTGAGCGTGCCGGTAAAGGTGAAGGGCAAGTATCACCAGTCGATCCGCGAAACCGAGATCGACGGCGCCGACTGGGCGCCGCTGCACTGGAAGGCCCTGCAGCAGAACTACGCGCGCGCGCCGCACTTCGCGCGCTATGCGGACGAGCTCGAGGCGCTCTACACCGGTCACACCTACGGGATGCTGAGCGAGCTGAATTTCGCGATGCTGACGTGGGTCCTGCGGCAACTGGAGATCGGCACGCGCGTGTCGTCGACGTCGGACTATGCGCTCCACGGCGACCGCACCGAGAAGCTGCTGAACCTGTGCGTGCAGGCGGGCGCGTCCGAGTACCTGTCCGGCCCGGCCGCGCGCAGCTACCTCGACGAGAACCTGTTCGCCGATGCCGGCGTCGCGGTGCGCTGGTTCGACTATCCGACCTATCCCGAGTATCCGCAGCAGTGGGGCGACTTCGTCCACGGCGTGACGGTGCTCGACGTGCTGTTCAACTGCGGTCCCGACGCGCGTCGGTACGCGCTGACCTCGAAAGACTGAGGCGATGTCCATGAGCGAATCCCGGCATGCGAGCCTGCTGGAAGAAGTGGCCGCGTACTACAGCGCGCGGCTGGCGGAGCACGGCGCGACCGCGCGCGGCGTCGACTGGAACGGCGAATCCAGCCAGTTCCTGCGCTTCGAACAACTGACGAAGATCCTGCCCGAGTCCGGCGGCCACTCGGTAAACGACATCGGCTGCGGCTACGGCGCGCTGGTCGATTTCCTGAAGGCGCGTGCGCTGTCGGACAGCTTCGCGTATGCGGGCTACGACATCTCGTCCGATATGGTCGACGCCGCGCGGCAGCGCTATCGCGAAGACGCGAACGTCGCATTTCATGTCGGCGCGGTGCCGCAGGCCGCGTCGGACTACGGGATCGCATCCGGCATCTTCAACGTCAGGCGCGGTCACGGCGACGACGCATGGCTCGACTACATCCACGCGACGCTCGACACGCTGCACGCGACGAGCCGACTGGGCTTCGCGTTCAACTGCCTGACGTCGTATTCCGATCCGCCGTTCATGCGCCCGGACCTCCTGTACTACGCGGACCCGTGCGCGCTGTTCGATCGCTGCAAGCGCCGCTATTCGCGTCACGTCGCGCTGCTGCACGACTACGGCCTGTACGAATTCACGATTCTCGTCCGCAAGGACATCTGAGCGGTGCCGCGCGCGAGCCGCGCGGCCGAACGTCCCCCTTACTGCGGAGCCTGACCATGTTCGGCCCACCCAATCTCGACGTCATTCCGTTCGGCCGCCCGTTCGTGGTCGGCAAGGAGCTCTACTACATCGCGAAAGCGGTCGAGCAGGGCGGCCTCGCCGGCGACCAGGCGTTCACGAAGCTCTGCCACCGCTGGCTGGAAGCGCGCATCGGCTGCCAGCGCGCGCTGCTCACGCACTCGTGCACGGCCGCGCTCGAGATGGCCGCGATCCTCGCCGACGTGCAGCCCGGCGACGAAGTGATCATGCCGTCCTACACGTTCGTGTCGACCGCCAACGCGTTCGTGCTGCGCGGCGCGACGCCGGTGTTCGTCGATATCCGCCGCGACACGCTGAACCTTGACGAGACGCAGATCGCCGCCGCGATCACCAAGCGCACGCGCGCGATCGTGCCGGTGCACTACGCGGGCGTCGCGTGCGACATGGACGTGATCGGGCAGCTCGCGGCGGACCACGACCTGTGGGTGATCGAGGACGCCGCTCAGGCGCTGCAGTCGTCGTGGAACGGCAAGCCGCTCGGCAGCCTCGGCCACCTCGCGTGCCTCAGCTTCCACGAGACCAAGAACGTGATCTCGGGCGAAGGCGGCGCACTGCTGGTCAACGACCCGCGCCTCGTCGAGCGCGCGGAGATCATCCGCGAGAAGGGCACCAACCGCAGTCAATTCTTCCGCGGGCAGGTGGACAAGTACACATGGGTCGACGTCGGCTCGTCGTTCCTGCCGGGCGAGCTGATCGCGGCGTTCCTGTACGCGCAGTTCGAGCACGCGGACGTGATCACCGCGCAGCGGCGTGCGACCGTGCAGCGCTACCAGGACGCACTGCAGCCGCTGCACGCGGACGGCCTGATCGAGCTGCCCGCGATTTCGCTCGCCGAGCGCGGCAACGGCCACATGTTCTATTTCCTCGCACGCAACCTCGCCGAACGCACCGAGCTGCTGCAGCAGATCCGCGCGGTGGGCGTGAACGCGGTGTTCCACTACGTGCCGCTGCACAGTTCGCCGGCCGGCCAGCGCTACGGACGCTGCGGGTCCGGCATGGCGGTGACGGACCTCGTCGCCGACCGGCTCGTCCGGCTGCCGCTGTACCACGACATGACCGAAGCCGAACAGGATCGCATCCTCGACGTGGTCTTCGATTTCTACCGCACCCGATAACGATGACCACTCCCAAATCTGGCTTGGCGCACGGCGGTTCGCGCATCTTTACGCGACTCGGCCACCCGTACTACATACTCGCGCCGAATTTCCGGCAAACCTCCGGCGGGATCCGCGCGATGCACTACCTGTGCCACGTGCTGAACCTGCTCGGCCAAGAAGCGTACGTCTGCACGCCGGTCGTGCATCCTGATCTGCGCACGCCGCCGCTGACCAACGACATCGTGCAGGCGCATGCCCGCGCGAATCGCAGCCCGATCGTCGTCTACCCGGATGTCGTCACCGGCAATCCGTTCAACGCGCGCTGCGTCGTGCGCTACCTGCTGGCCGAGCCCGGTCGCATCAACGGCGAACCGATCGCCCTGCAGCCGAACGACCTCATCTTCACGTTCGGGCCGTCGCTGGTGCCCGAAGAATGGAAGGCGGACCTGCTGCGCATACCGCTGGTCGACACGCGCATCTTCAACAGCGACGGTGTCGACAACGCCCGCCGCAACGGCACGGCCGTCTTCATCAATCGCCACCTGCGGCGCGGCGGCACGCTGCATCCGGTCACCGCCGAGTCGATCGAAATCTCGACCCGCGTGCCGGAACGTTCGGCGCACGAACTCGCGGCGCTGTTCCGACAGGTCGAGTGCGTGTACATGTACGAATGGTCCACCGCCGTGTTCGAAGCGCTGCTGTGCGGATGCCCGGTCGTGTGCATCATGAATGACGCGTCGCTGTCGGAGCCGACCCGGTGGGTGATGGACGGCAAGGGCATCGCGTGGGGGCTCGACGAACACGAGATCGCGCACGCGAAGGCCACCGTTCACGAAGCGCGCGGCGTCTACCTGAAGGAAGAGGACGCGTTCTGGCAGCAGTTGCAGAACTTCGTCGAGCGGACCCAGGCGCACGCGGACAAGCTGGATACGCAGGCCGTCGCGACGGGCGCCGCCGCCCCGGGACAGCCGGCGTCCGCGCCGCACTCGTGCATCGCGGTCGTCACCGCCGAACCGGCCGACCACGCGCGCACCAGCCTGCGCTTCGTGCAGCCGTTCGCGCGGCTGGACCGCGAATGGGCACTGACTTTCCCTGTCACGCAAGCCGGCATCGATCCCGACGCGCTGCAGCGCGCCGACCTGATCGTGCTGCAGGGCGACACGCCGGGCCTGCTGTCCCCCGCCACGCTGGAACACCTGTTCTCGCTCGGCAAGCCGGTCGTCCTCGAGATCGACGCGCCGCTCGACACGCTGCTCGCCGACATCCCCGGCGCGGCCGACAACGCGCGCCGCAAGGCCGGCATCCGCAGCGCCGTGCAGCGCGCGCATGCGCTCGTCGTGCCGTCGGAAGCGCTGGTGCGGCAGTACCGTCATGTCAACGCATCGGTCCACGTGCTGCCGACCGGCGTCGATCTCGAGCGTCTGCACCGCGCGGCGCCCGGCGTGCGCGACCACGTGAACCTCGCCGTTTCCGGCACCGGTCTCGACGGCGTGCGTCTCGAGCAGCTCCGCCAGGCGCTGGCCGAGCTCCGCCGCCGGTTTCCGGGGAAGCTCCGGGTGTCGTTCGTCGGCGCGGCGCTGCCGGCCGGCTGGGAACGCGAACCGGACGTCACGCTGATCGCCGAGCCTGCCCCTTACGACAGCTACGCCGACGCGCTCAAGCGCGCGGACCTCGACATCGCGCTGGTCGCGGCGCCGGTCACGTTGCGCGACGATGCGCCGCCGCGCGCATGGCTCGAATGCTCGGCGGCCGGCGCGGCCACGGTGCTCGTCGCCACGCCGGCGGACGGTTGCCCGGTTGTCCACGGCCGCACGGGCTGGCTCGTCGCCGACACCGCCGACGCGTGGGTCGACGCGATCGCACACCTGATCGAGCATCCGCAAACCCGCGCGCAACTCGCCGCGGCCGCGCAGGATGCGATCCGTGCGCAGCACGACATCGGCCGCAACGCCGCCCGCCACGGCGTGCTGTACGCGCGGCTGCTCGCGGAGAGCCGGACGCGGGCGCCCGTCGCCGCGACTGCGGACGCCGCACCGCGCCGCAAGCGCCTGATCGTGTATTCGATCGATCCGGACGCGTGCGCGTCATCGCGAATTCGCCTCACGCTGCCGTTCGATCTGCTGAACGACGAATGGGAACTCGTCCCGGGCATCCGGGACGGCCAGATCGACAGCAGCGTGCTGGCCACGGCCGACGCCATCCTGCTGCACCGGCTGACGCCCGGCATCCTGACGGGCGACGACCTGTATACGATCTTCAAGCATGAAAAGCCGGTGATCTACGAGACCGACGACCTGCTGACCGACCTGCCGGCCGCGCACCCGCTCGCCGCGCAAGGCGGGATGGCCCGCGCGGGGATCGAGCTCGTGTTGCGCAACGCGGACGCCGTGATCGTATCCACGCCGTTCATCGCCAGCCGCTACCGGCTGTCGCACCCGCGCGTTCACGTGCTGCCCGACAGCGTGGACTTCGACCGGTTCTACCGCCCCGTGACGGCGCGCGGCGACGACTGCGTGACGATCGGCATCGCCGGCGCGTCGCTGCGCGCCGACAACTTCGCGCTCGTCGACGCGGCGCTGCAGGCGATCTGCGCGCGCCATCCCGGCAAGGTGAAGGTGAGTTTCGTCGGCGCGGACGTCCCGCCAGGCTGGGCCGGCCACCCGGACGCCGGGTGCGAGCCCGAGCTTCACGACTACGACGCGCACGCACGACGCCTGCCGGAACGGTGCTGGGACATCGCGCTGCTGCCGCTCGCCGACCACGACTACAACGCCGGCACGAGCACGATCCAGTGGCAGGAATACGCGGCGGCCGGCATCGTCTCGATCGTCAGCGACCGGCCAGCCTATCGCCTCGCGCTGCACGACGGCTGCGACGGCCTGCTGGTCCCGGACGAGCCGCAGGCGTGGGTCGACGCGCTCGACCGGCTGATCGCGAACCCGGCGCTGCGCCGCGGGCTCGCGCGCACGGCGCAGGCGAAGGTCCGCAAGCATCACGCGCTACAGCAGGCGCTGCCGCGCTATCGCCATGTGTATCAGCAGTGCATCGACAAAGGCGCTGTCGGCAACCAGCCCGGCCGGCCGGATGCGCCGATCCCCGGCGCGCTGATCCTGGACGCCGAGGGCGACCTCGACAAGGTCCGGCTGAGCCTGCAGGAAATCGCAAGGCGGCCGGAACAGGATCTGCTGGCGGTCGTGCTGACCACGTCGCAGGCGACGCTGCCCGAATGGACCGACAAGGTGCGCTACCTGCACGCGCCCGTGCACGAATACACGGCCACCGTCGAACAGCTCTGCGCACTGCCGGCGTTCGACTGGACGCTGATCGTCGAGGCGGGCGACGGGCGTGCTGCGCAGGCACGAACGCCCGCCGATGCCGCGATCGCATAGTTCGACGTGCGCCGTGCCGCTTGCCTGACGCAGGCGGCACGGCGCGCTATCCCGGCAGCGCCCGGTGCTCAGTTGCTCGAACAGCCGCCGCAGCTGCTTGAGCTGCATGCGCCCGACGAACTGCACGAACTCGAACTGCTGCCGTCCCCGGCGCCGGAGTCGGACGAACCGCTCGACCCGCCGGTGTTCACCGCGACGGGCGGCGGCGCCATCAGCACTTTCGAATGCGCGGCCCACACGGTGCCGGCGAGCGCGCCGGCACCGAACAGCGCGGCCGTCCACAAGAGGCCGTCCGGCGTCGCGCGGTCGCCCCGGCGTTCGTCGCGTTGCGCGGCGAGCGCCGCCTCGCCGCCGCGCGTCATGCCGCCGCGCCCGAAGCCGGGCAGGCGTCCGACCATGAAGTGGTACGCGACCATGAACGCCGTCATGAAAATCATCAGCAGCAGCACGGGCCTGCCGCGGCTCAGGCCGACCGCGAGCTTCGCCGCGCCCGCGCCGAACACGAGCAGCAGGATCGCGCGCGCGGCCATCCGCGTCGCCCGCATCTCGCCCGGCGCCCAGAGCCAGCCTTTGCGCTGCAACGCTGCGGCGCAGTCGGCTTCGCGCCACGCGAGACGCTGACCGAACGCGTGGCAGCTCGTCTCGCCGCCAGGTTGCCTCCTCAGCCATTCCCAGTCGGCGCCATAAGCGCCTGCATGTCGCGGATCGTCGATCCGCACCCGCGCGCCGTGGACCTTGCTCATCCGCAGCTCGATCGCACCGGCATGCGCGAGCGACAGTATCGCGACCTGCGCCATCCGCGCGCCGCCGCCCGCGAGATACGCCGCTTCCTCCGCGCTCAGGTCGGGCGACGATTCGGGGGCACGCGTTCCCCACGCACGGTGGCGGTATTCGATCCACTGCAGGCCGGCGATCAGCAGCAGCGCGGCGATGCAGAGCGGCACGTAGAACAATCCGAGAAAGTCCGGCCCAGAGAAGTCCAGCACATTGAAATCGCTCGCGCTCGCGCAGGTCGCCGCGACGCTGATCGCCGCCGTTGGCCACGCGAACTTCGCGAAGCGCCGCCAGCGTCGCCGGCGCGCGGCGGGCGCGCTCGAAGGGCCGTCGCACAGTGCTGCGCGCTGCACCGGGGCGTCGGCGGGCACGGCCGGCTCGGCTACGGGGCGCGGCCATATCGCTTCGGGCGGTTCGCAGCCGAACAGCCTGCGGTAGCTGTCGAGCGTCTGCCGGTAGTGCCGCGCGTACTGCACGGCCTCGCCGGGTGCGCCCGCGCCCGGCACGTGATGCAGCGGCGCGCGCAGCACGTCGGCACAGAACACGTCCCAGTATTCGCGCGTGTATTGCAGGTGCAGGTGCCATGCGGCGTCCACCGCGTGCGACGGCGTGACCGGATGGCCGGCTACCTGCGCGAGAAACGCGAAGCGCTTGTATTCGTCGATTACGGCCAGCGCGTGGTCATGCGACCAGCCTTCGGCTTCAGCGAGGCGCCGGCTGTACGGCAGCGGCGCGTGCGGATCGTCGGGGGAATACGCATGCAGACGCGCGAGCAGCGCCTGCTGCACATCGGTCAGCGCGCAGGCAGCGACTGCGGTCGAGGTGGACGGAATGGCAGCCATCGGAGTCGGCGCGATGCGCGGACGGCCGCCGCGATCGACGCTTGGAGTTGTCGTTGCGGGCGATTCTCGCACAATGGGAAGGCGGGGGAATAGCGGGGGAAGCGGTGCGGGAGATGGCGATGCGATACCGTGGGGTGACGCTACGCTTGGCGATTTCAGGAAAACGGATCGGGAAAATCGACGCCTGGAATCAGGCTAGTTGGCGCGCCCGGCTGGGATCGAACCAGCAACCCCTGCCTTCGGAGTTTTACCCGCGCACCGCAACCCTTTATAAATCAATGCCTTGCGCAACTCGCAAACCGTAAAACCAAGGCTACCCAAGGCCAATCAAGGCCGCCCAATTTCGCCCAAACTGTATTTTCACTGTACTGCCCATCGCAGCTCCCCGCGCGGATACGCACTCCCCAGTTCATTTCTTTTTCCGAGGCCAAGCCGAGCTTGTGGGAGCGATCGGCTGGGAGAGAAGGTACTAAGCAGCCAAAAGCGAAGGCTCGCCAAGATCCGCTCGCTGCCACTCTAGCCTGGTGCACGAATACGCTCCCCGAATTCTCAGTCCGCCGCTAAACTTCATCGCTCGGGCACGCAACATATCGGCTAACCATGATCATCGAATGCTCCAACTGCCGTCAGTATGTTGACGCCAAGGAAGTAGGCTCCTATTGGCGTCATTTCGATGGACGCGAGCCATCGCGGATGTACACACTACTTGGGTGCACTGTCTGCCAAGAACCAATCCTTGTCGGACAGACGAACATCGGCAACATGGCAGAGGGGGACAAGTGGGATACGCCATTCATCGTCTTTCCTCAAGGCGATATTCGCGTCAACCCAAGCGCACCTCCCGAAATTCGAGCTGCGTTCGAGGAAGCGTGTACGTGCTATCGCACGCACGCATACACGGCCTCGGCCATCATGTGCCGCAAGACTCTCGAAGGTGTGTGTGAGGCTCACGGTGTCAACGAACGCAACCTCAGTGCCTCGCTGAAAACGATGAAGGAACGTGCTTTGATCGACGAGCGCTTGTTCGAATGGTCTGACGCACTGCGCGTTGTTGGCAACGAGGCGGCACATGGAGTTGGTGTTGTAATCTCCCAACCCGACGCCAAAGACGCGATCGAGTTCACGAACGCCATACTGGACTACCTCTTCTCCTACCGCGACCGCTTCGAACAGTTCAAGAAGAGGCGCGCCGGAGAGGCCTAGATCCTCATTTTTGCTTGCGGGCATCGACGCGGCATAGACGACCTGACCGCGCCGCGCGGTCAGGTTGTTCGTCGAAAGGTTAGCGCTGCCCCCACCATGGGGGCAGCGCATTGTTAATGATCTCGTCAAGGCGCTTGCTCTGCTCGACGACATGGTTTCATGTCCGCGCTGCGGCGGCCTCGAGCGCTGAGCACGGTCTTCGTAAATGCCACGCGAGTCAGCGATTTCTCACAACGCCGAGCGTAGTGATTCGGAGACTCGTTGCGCGAACCCAACAACTCTGCTCCGATCGTCGCATCCGCTATACTGTCGACTAGTCGACGACAGACAGGAATCAACATGACCGCTCCGAAGGCAGTCCGAAAAAACGCCAGAAACGACGGCGAAACACAGATTGTCGGCATCCGTATGTCCCCCGCACTCGCGCAGGAGGTCAAGATGGAAGCGACCAAACGCGGCATTACACTGAAGGTCCTCTTCGCTGAGTTGTGGGAGAACCGTAAGCACCGCGCTCAGTCATGAATAGCATCCAAACAGAAAATCACCTGATCGCCATCGCCGCAGCACTAGTCGGGGATTCGACTGCACTTTCTCTCGGTGAAAAGGCGCTGAAAAAGAAGGCCTCTGGGCAAGCGATTGAGCAGGCCTTCTTGGACACTGTCCGCAACGACATCCGGGCTGGGAACGATCCGCTGGGCGACGCGTTTGCCGCTATCCGTTCCGCAGTCGAGCGCCGTGCCACCGGCGCCGTCTACACCCCCGCACCCATCGTGCGTTCGATGATGGCCTGGTTAGCCGCGCAAGGGGCGCCGGCACGCATCGTCGATCCGGGTGCGGGCTCGGGGCGTTTCATCCTCGCCGCGGGCGAAGCCTTTCCCGACGCCCAGCTCGTCGCCGTCGAGATGGACCCCTTGGCCGCGCTGATGCTGCGGGCTAATCTGAGCGCACGTGGATGGACTGATCGGGTGACCATGCTGGTCAAGGACTATCGCGAAGTAAAGCTCCCTCGCTGTACCGGGGTGACGGCCTTCATCGGCAATCCGCCTTACGTGCGTCACCATGACATCGCCGAGGACTGGAAAGCTTGGTATGCGTCCAACTTTGCCAAGTTTGGTATCAAGGCTAGTGCCCTCGCTGGCCTGCATCTACATTTCTTCCTGCAAACGCGCCTCCTCGCAAAGGCGGGCGACGTGGGCGCGTTCATCACCTCGGCCGAGTGGATGGACGTGAACTACGGCTCGGCTCTGCGCCGCCTGCTTCTCGATGAACTAGGCGGCATCGCCCTGCACGTACTTGAGCCAACGGTTGAAGCGTTCCCCGGCACAGCGACGACTGCTGCGATCACATGCTTCCGCGTCGGCGAGACGGATGGGCCCGTGCGCGTTCGCGACGTCGGCGAGCTGGAACAACTTAATGGCTTGACCAAGGGAACCGATGTTCCGCGCGAGCAGCTACAAGCCGCTCCGCGCTGGTCAATCATCGTTCGCCCGTCAGAACCTTCCGCGGCCGGTAATATCGAGCTTGGTGAACTGTTCCGCGTGCACCGAGGTCAGGTCACGGGCGCAAACGATATCTGGATCGCTGGCGAGCATGCGATGAGCTTGCCCGAGCGAGTAAAGTTGCCGGCCGTCACCAAGGCTAAGGACTTAATCCAAGCCGGCGCGCATCTGCACTCCGCTGAGGTCCTGCGTCGCGTGATTGATCTGCCCGCCGAGCTCGACGATTTCAGTAAGGAAGAGCGCCGTCGAATCAGTGCATTCCTCTCATGGGCGAAGCTGAATGGTGCTGATCAGAGCTACATCGCCCAACACCGCAAGGCATGGTGGTCCGTGGGCCTCAAAGCTCCGGCGCCAATCCTATGCACCTACATGGCCCGCCGGCCGCCTCAATTCACGCTCAACGCATGTGACGCGAGGCACATCAACGTCGCGCACGGCCTGTACCCTCGCGAACCGCTGGAGTCTGGCGTAATGGCGCGTCTGGTGACGTGGCTCAACAAAAACATCAGCACGGGTAGCGGACGAACCTATGCCGGCGGTCTAACGAAATTCGAGCCCAAGGAAATTGAACGTCTCCGTATCCCAAGCCTAGAGACCCTTTTCGCATGACAAGCTCCACCCCTCGCTGGACAACCGAAGAGCTTACCGAAGACGCTGCCATAGCTTCCGCGGAGTTTCGAGCCGAGAGGCTGGCCGTTTCCGACTCCTGGGAAATGCATTACAAGCAAGCGCGCGGTAAGTTCGACCTGCTTTTCACGAAACTGAGCGACCTCAACCCTGGCGCAATCACCGACGAGAATCTGGCCGAAGCCTATGGCCTGGGTCTTGGCGAAGCGTTGCGCTACTTGGCCGGCCCACCGATTTCTGACGATGACTTGCAGGTAATCGCAGACGTCGACTCGATCGCACCAAGCGTGCTGAAGAAGAATCCGGCGGCGATACGCAAGTTGTTCGAGGTCATTGAGCGCGTAATTGACCCGCACCGCTTTCCGTGGATGGAGGCCGGCACCGCTCCGACCCAGCAACAGCGCGAGGCAGCCTTGCTCGCCTCATCCGTTCTCCTGGCCGCGCAACGAATCGCAACCGAGCGTCGCAACGAGGGCAAGCAAAACCAAGAAACCCAAGTGAAGGATTTCCTTCGCAGCCTTGGCTTTACCGAGGCCCCCGCCGCGGCGATTAATACGATCGTAAAAGGTCCGCAGGCCATGCAATTCTGTGCCGAGTGCCTGCTTGGCGAGCGCAAAGCTGATGTTGTCATACGCCTACACGACACGCGCCTCATGGCAATCGAATGCAAGGTGTCAAATAGCGCCACCAATAGCGTCAAGCGTCTGAACAACGACGCTGCAGTAAAAGCAGAATACTGGATCAAGCAATTCGGTACCGCGCAGGTCGTGCCTGCCGCCGCACTGGCCGGTGTCTTCAAGGTTCTAAACCTCGAGCAGGCACAGGCGCGCGGACTTTCCCTGTTCTGGTCGCACGATCTGGATAAGCTTGGCGCATTCATCGAATCGACCAAGTAACCGGCCGGACGGTGGGCAGCGCCATAACCTCTCTCACCGTCCAGTCCCCTTGGTGGGTCAAGCTAACAAAGACCGAAGCTCTTGCCCGTTTCGTTAGCATGTTCGTAAGATCCGGACGGAGCTCCAACGTCGGACGACGCCACTGCATAACCAAGGCGCATAAAACTGCATAACGAAATCACGCGAGCGATCGCCTCTCGGCCCGCGCCGGGTGGCCCTGAGCCCCGGGCGCATGAGTGCATAAAAAGCATTCATTTTTGCGAGCAGGTGGGGCGGGGTCACAACTGCGCGCGCCGGTGTCCGCACCAGCCTCATCAGCGCCGAACCTGCGCCATTGAGACCGGCTGTGGCGCCCCTCAGCAGCCTCGCCACGGGCCTGCCGCATGTCGACGCACCTTGGCGCCCTCCCGCGCGACCAGCCGTTCTGACGGCGCCTGAACCCACCGCGGCCGTGCACGCGAATGGGCGAAAAAAAACCGCCGGCACCGAAGTGCATGGCGGCGTCTTACTGCTGGGTGGCTGCTCGTCAGACGTCGAGCTGCGCGTCCGTAATGCCGAGCGCGGCGGCGATCTTCTCGCGCGTCGACTTGCGCAGCTTCTCGCTGCTTTCCTGTTGAGCGTAGGCGGACTGACTGATGCCGAGTCGCGTCGCGACTTCCGCCTGCGTCAGACCGAGATATTCGCGCCACGCACGCAGAGGCGTCACCCCGTCGACCGTAGCGCTGACCACTGCATGCGGAATGAGGTCGCGCTCTTCGTCGCGCTGCGCCATGTATTCCGCGTAAGGGATCACCACAAAGGCCGGCGCTCCGTCCGGCCCGTTGATGATTTGGATGTTAGTACGTGCGTTCATCGCGTTTCTTTACCTCCTCGATTTCGACTACCTTGATCTCACCGTCCCAGTTAAACAGAACCCGGTAGTTGCCAACCCTGAGCCGGTAGCCATATTCGTGATTCGTCAGGGCCCTCACGTTCTGGCAGTTCGGCATGGCTTCCAAGGTGCCCACGCTGTCACGAATCACCGTCTGGATTTGGCGATCCAGCTTACGCAGTTGCTTGAATGCCTTGGGGGTCCATTTGATCGAGTTCATGTGAAACATTATAAGTTTAAATATAAGTCCTAGCAAATGTTTTATAAGTTATTTTCGCGACGTACGTCGACGCTTTGGATACGGGTACCTGTCGATTCCAGCAGGTTGCGCCGCCGCACCTCCATGTGGCCTGATCAAACCTGTTTCGAATTCAGGCCCGCTCAACGATGAAGCGCTTCTATATACGGGATGGTGACAAAACAACTGCAGGCGGGACGGTAGTCGGCTCGGCGACCACGATGTCAATGTTCGGCAAGATCGGCGCGTGCGAGGGCGACCGCGTAATATGTCCCGCGTGTCAGTCGACCGGTACGATCAGGTGCGTTGGGGCACGCATATCGCACACCGCGCCAGGTGGCCGAATGCTCGCCGTCGACGGCGATCTCTGCATCTGTAAATGTGCGCCTCCTCCGAGGCTCATTGCTTCGCAGACGGTAATGTTCACCGAGGCCCCGGGAACTGAGGCGCAAAGCTTCGCCGCTGCTGCTGCGCCTGCAATCGCGCCGGACACCAGCTCGGCGAGCGGCGCGGCAACGGGGGCGTCGTCGCTTCTGGCCGATGCAATTCCGTTCGGTCTGGCCGGCACCGACACTGCTGGCGGCGCCGACAGCGCGAACGCGGCACCAGAAATGCTGGCATCGCGAGCCAGCGAGTACGAGGAAAACAAGTGCCACGACCAGTACGAGCTCGACCTCGAGCTGTGTGCTGCTCTTGGCGGCCCGATGGGTGGAAAGCGCGGATATTCGCTTTGCACGCAACGAGCGTTCGAAAAATACCAGCGATGCAGAGGTTACTGATGGCGAACCATCCCCCATATTCGGTCGTGCTCTCCTACACCGGCGACCACTTCGACGTGCAGGCAGTCGACCCGAAAAAGATCGCTCAGGCCGCCGCAGGTGCGCTAAACATGCCGATCGTGCTTGACGACTTCGACTACAAGCTGGACGACGAATTCGCTCGGCGACTCGGCGTTGCAATGCTCAACCTCATCGCACTCGGCCAGCCCGACATCAAAAAATTCATGTCGGTCACGCAGGAGCCGTAAGCCCGATCACCATACGATCCGCGCTGCGTCACTGCGCCGGGGGCACGTAGGGGCGGAAGCGCACAACCTCTTTCCCGATCCAGTCGTTCAGCTCCCGGAGCCGCGCTTTCAGCGGCTCGATCTCGAGGTCATTGAACACCCCGGCCGCCTTCTCCACGTCACCGAACCCGCCCGCGTTCGACGGAATGATCCCCATCAATTGCGGCGGCACGCGGTGCGCGGCAAGCTGATCCTCGACCGTCACCTTTTTGATGTTCCAGAACTCGTCCTTCGCCGCGACCTCGCCGATCGGCAGGAGCTGGATGCCGTCCTTCTTCCCCTTCGGCGCGTACATGAACAGGTTCCGGAAATTGCCCGGCCCCTTCGCGTTCTTCAGCGCCGAGCGCAGGTTATCGACATCCTCCTGCTTCTCGGCCGCGTCGGTCATGTAAAGGATGAAGCCTGCGTGGCTCCCGTTCTTGTAGTAGCGCCGGCGAAACAGCGTCGCGCTTTCGTTCAGCCAGGTCGAGTTCAACGCCGACAGGTATTCGGGTAGCCCGTAGATCTCCTGGTTCAGGTCCGGCTCGTACAGGTGATAGACGGAGCCCTTCGGGAACTCGTACGGCTCCCGCACATTCGTGACGAACCAGTATTGACCCGGCTCGACGCCGACCCGCGTGTACTTCGCGAGCGACGACTTCAGCGCCATCGGTGCGCCGAGCCGGTTCGTGCGCAGCTCGAGGAAACTGTTGGCGAAGACCAGGTACTCGAGCACAAAACGGCTGAAGTCCGCGCGCGGCAGCAGCGGATGCTCGATGTACGACTGCACGAGGATGTTGCGCTTCACGTAGATGGCCGAGCTGTGGTGTGGCGCGGCCCGAAACGAGCGCGCCAGGCCGTCCAGGGGCAGCGGCGGCTCGTACCAGTTCCCCATCCGCATGCATTCAACATACTCGAGCAGCTCGCGCCGATCCATTACCTCGATCGGATCGCCAAACGAGAACACCTCCGCGCGCGGCGTCGGCGCCGGCGTGGATTCGGCGGCCTGCTCGGCACGGCCATGCGTGCGGCGCCCGGCGCCGCGTCGAATCTTGCGTGACATCAGAAAAGCTCCATAAATCCGGTATTGGTGCTCGTCGCGCCCTCGAGCGGCTCGTTCGCGAGCGCGTGCATGCACGCCCAGGCCAGGTCGCCGTGGCTCGCCTCTTCGGATCGGCTCGCCTTGTACGTGACCTGCAGCCCGCTGGGCGTGATCGTTTTCTTGATCGCCATGAACGCGGCGGCGAGATCCTTCCAGCCCGTGTCGAACTCGAGCCGGCCCTTCCGGATCACGTTTTGCGCCTTCATCACGAGCGCGGTCTTGATCTCGACCGAGTAGTGGAAGGGCGTCGCGGCCGGGAAAAACTTCGTGACGAGCTGATAGACGCCCTGGCCGATCCCCGTCGTATCGATGCCGATATAGGTCACGCGGTAGCGCAGGGTCAGCGCCTCGATCTGCGCTGCCTGCGCTTCGAAGTCGAGGCCGTGCCACTGGAACCGCTCGAGCACGCGGAATTTCCCGCCGGGATACTTCGGCGGCGCCAGGACCACGCAGCCCGCGCTGTCGCCCGTGTGCGAGGGGTCGTACCCGATCCACACCTCTTCGTCGCCGAACGGGCGCATGTACAGCGGCTTGAAGTCGTCCCACACCTCCCACGTGTCGACCATGCACGTCTGCAACGTCGCGAGAGGAAAGACCGACAGCGAATCGTCAATGAACTGGCAAAGCAGCAGGTTCGCGTATTCATCCGCGCTGTATTCGAGCTTCAGGCGTTCGAGGTCGAACAGGTTGCAGCCGCCGCGCACGGCGTCCTCGACGGTCACGATCTGCCGATACTGGCCGTCCGCACACGTGCGCCCGGCCGAGAGCGCCGCGTTCGATATATCGATCGAAACGCGCTGATCCTTCGGGCGACCGCGGTTGAACAGCGCACCGGACCAGAACGGGTACGCGTCATGTGCGAGGCTCGACGGTGTCGAGAAATACGTCTGGCGCCACTGCGAATGAATCGCCATGCCGGACGCAACCTTGCGCAGGTCCTGGAAGCGCGGAACCCAGAAGTACTCGTCGAAATACAGGTTGCCGTGATAGCTCTGTGCCGTGCGCGCATTGGTGCCGAGGAAGTACAGCGTCGCGCCGTTCGGCAGCACCATCGGATCGCCCTTCAGCTCGACGCCGACCGCGTCCTTCGCGAACTGGACGATGTACTGGCGGAACACGTGCGCCTGCGCCTTGCTGGCCGACAGGAAGATCTGATTGCGGCCCGTGTTCAGCGCGTCGAGCAGCGCTTCGCGCGCGAAGTACCAGGTCGCGCCGATCTGCCGGCTCTTCAGGATGTTCCGAATCCGCTCTTTGAAGCCTGCCCGATACCAGGTGCGCTGATAGTCGAAGATCGATTCGAGGAACGCATCGTTCAACTTCTCGATCTGCTCTTCGCTGAACGCGTTGCGGTCGTCCGAGCTGCGCGATCGACGCGTGCCGCCACCGCCCCCGGATTCGCTCACCTTTGCATCGTTCGCTGGTCGCGATCGCAACCGGTCGAGCTGACGCGTCAGCAGGTCGATCTCCTTGAAGTCGCGCCCTTCCTTCGCCTCCTTCGTGACGAGCTTTATCAGCTGCGCCTCGATCGTCATGTTGACGCGATCGACCGGCTCCGTCTCGTCCCATCTATCGCGCTTTTTCCAGCTATAGAGCGTGGCCGGCTTCACGCCGAGCAGCTCGGCGATACGCGCGATGCGATACCCCTGCCAGTACAGGTCGCGTGCGCGTCGGCGTGGATCAACGTCGGATGAATCAATGGGAAGTGCAGTCATGCAGCAAGGCTACCGACGCGCGCGCGTAGGCCCTACTGCATACGGTTGTATCGGTTGCGGGCACAACCAACATGCGTTGCGACTCCGGTTCGAACTGCCGAAACTGGAATCCCTGAACACAGCCCCCTCTCAGCGGATTCGCACATGGCACAGGACGCAAAGAAGACGAAGTTTTTCCGGATCGCGACCGAAGGCGCGACGACGGACGGCCGCACGATCGATCGCGCGATGCTCGAACAGATGGCGAGCAGCTACGACCCGAAAACGTACGGTGCACGCATCAACATGGAACACATTCGCGGCTACACCCCGGATAGCACGTTCCGCGCGTATGGCGACGTGATCGCGCTCAAGGCAGAAGAGCAGGACGGAAAGATGCGCCTGCTCGCGCAACTGTCGCCGACCAAAGACTTGGTCGCGCTGACCAACGAGCAGCGGCAGAAGGTCTACACGTCGATGGAAGTCGATCCCGATTTTGCCGGCACGGGAGAGGCGTACCTGGTCGGTCTCGCCGTCACCGACAACCCAGCAAGCCTCGGCACGGAAATGTTGCAGTTCAGTGCGAAGCACAAAGCGTACGACGCACGGAAGCAGCGCCCGGAAAACCTTTTCAGCGCCGCCATCGAAGCCGACATCGAGATCGAAGACGAGGACGCACCGCCGCGTACCGGCGATGCCGGCAAGTCGTTGTTCTCGAAGGTGCGCGGCCTGCTGAACCGCAAGGAAGCAACCGACGACCAGCGCTTTTCCGACCTCTCGCAATCGGTCGTCGCGCTCGCGGAAAGCCAGAGCCAGGTGCTCGAGCAGCTCGAGAAATTCAACACGAACGTCGACGAGCTGAAGCGCGCGCAGAAGGACGGCGAGAAGCGACACAGCGAGCTGGTCCAGAAGCTTTCGCGCACCGATAGCAGCACGCAACAGCGGCCGACGTCGACGGGCAGCGACAACGGGGCGCAGACCGACTGCTAACCCGCCCTCATCCCATTTTCCCTAGACGGAGAACCCATGCGGAACACTACCCGCGAGCAGTACAACCGATATCTGGCTCGCATCCAGGAACTGAACGGCATCAGCGATGCCACGAAGAAGTTTTCGGTCGCGCCGAGCGTGCAGCAAACGCTCGAAACCAAGATCCAGGAATCGAGCGCATTCCTCGGCCGGATCAACATCCACGGCGTCGAGGAAATGGAGGGCGAGAAGATCGGCCTCGGCGTATCCGGCCCGATCGCGAGCCGCACCGATACGACCAAGCGAGCGCGTGAAACGCGCGACGTCTCGGCACTCGACAGCCAGAAATATCGTTGCGAGAAGACGAACTACGACACGCACATCCGCTATCAGCAGCTCGACGCGTGGGCGAAGTTCCCGGACTTCCAGGCGCGTCTGCGCGATTCCATCATCGTGCGTCAGGCACTCGATCGCATCATGATCGGCTGGAACGGCGTGAAGGTCGCGGACGATACCGATCTCGCCACGAACCCGCTGCTGCAGGACGTGAACATCGGCTGGCTGCAGCAGTACCGCAACAATGCGAAGCAACGCGTTTTCTCGGGCGTGAAGATCGGCAAGGGCGAGGAATTCAAGAATCTCGACGCTGTCGTTTCGCTCGCGCGCAACGAATTCCTCGACCCGTGGTACGCCGAAGACCCGAACCTCGTCGTGATCTGCGGCCGCGAGCTGCTCCAGGACAAGTATTTCCCGCTCATCAACCAGGCGCAGCCGTCGACCGAAACGCTCGCAACCGACATCGTCGTCTCGCAGAAGCGCGTCGGCAACCTGCCGGCCGTCAGCGTGCCGTACTTCCCGCCGCACGCGCTGATGGTCACGCGCCTGGACAACCTGTCGATCTACTGGCAAACCAGCGCGCGCCGGCGCTCGCTGAAGGAAGTGCCCGAGCGCGATCGCATCGAGAACTATGAAAGCTCGAACGATGCGTACGTGATCGAGCAGTACGGCGCCGGCTGCGTGGTCGAGGACATCCAGTTCGCCGACGCTGCCCCGGCCGCTCCGCAAGGTGGCGCATGACGAACCCGTTCCGCCAACACTTCCAGCGCACCGTCGCGGCCACGGCCGCGCGCGGTACGCCGGCGAGTGTCGGCGGGCTGCGCGACGACTCGGCATATACGCTGATGCTCGCGCAGCTCGACGAACACCGCCGCGCGCTGAAGGCTGTCGAGTCGCTCGAGCGCAAGGCCGATCTGAAGCGTCAGTTTCTGCCCGCATACGACGCGTGGGTCGCGGGTGTGCTCGACGGCGCTGCTGGCGCGCAGGACGACGTGCTGATGACGATCATGGTCTGGCGCGTCGACGTCGGCGACTACCAGGGTGCGCTCGAGATCGGCGCGTACGCGCTACAGCACGCCCTGCCGCTGCCCGACCAGTACAAGCGCAGCACGCCGTGTCTGCTCGTCGAGGAGTTCGCCGAGGCCGCGCTGCGCGCTCATCGCGCCGGCGACGCGATCCAGGTCGAACCGCTCGTCGAGATCGAACGGCTCACGGCAGCGGCCGACATGCCCGACGAAGTTCGCGCAAAGCTGCACAAGGCGATCGGCTACGGCCTCTCCGCTTCCGATCCCGCGCGCGCCCTCGACCATCTACGCCGCGCGCTGCAGCTCTTCGCGAACGTGGGCGTGAAGAAGGACATCGAGCGGCTCGAGCGCGAGCTGAAGAATTCCGCCAACGGGGGCCAGTCCGGCCCCGGTGGCTGACACCGAGCGTACCCCGCGCACCAGGCGGCACGGGGCGGTAGCCGGCACTGTCCGCGCGAAAGCCCCGTCCACCGCCTCTACCGATCAACCTGACGAACCCGACCATGTCCTTTGTCTCGACCCCGCCGCTGCCGCGTGCGCCGGCGGATGCGGAACCCGCAAAGCCGATCAAGAACGACCCGTTCTATCCGGATGTGTCGCTCGAGCACGCGCGCGACACGATGCGCCTCGACGGGTCGATCACCGACGCCCGTCTGCGGCACGAGCTGCTCGCCGCGATCGCCGAGGTAAACGACGAGCTGCGGAGCGCACGCGCGGCGTGGCGCGATGCCGGCATCACCTGCCTGGCCGACGCGCCGGCCGACCAGCTCGACGGCGAAAGCGTACGGCTGCAGCACTACCGGCGCGCGGTGTATTGCCTGGCGAAGGCGACGCTCATCGAGCGGTACCGCGACTACGACACGACAGGCGACGGCGCACGCCGCGCAGACGAGCTCGAGCCCCAAGGCGACGAGCTGCGCCGTGATGCCCGCTGGGCCATCAGCGACATCATCGGCCGCCCTCGCGTGACGGTGGAGCTGATCTGATGGAAGTGCGGGCGCTCCAGGGGGAAACCATCGACGCACTTTGCTGGCGCGTGCTCGGCCGCACTCGCGGCGTCGTCGAAGCGGTGCTCGACCTCAACCGGGACTTGGCGCAGTACGGCCCGATCCTGCCTCACGGGCTGCTCGTCGAGCTGCCCGACGAAGTACCGCAAGCGGCGCAATCCGGCGCCGAGCGGCTCCAGTTATGGGACTGAGAATGGCTGAACCTATTTCCACGTCGTCCGCGACGGTCGCGGCGCTCGGCGTCGCCACGCTGTCGCTGTTTCCCGGCGTCGACGCAAACGTCGTCATGGGCGCGTTCGCCGGCTCGCTGCTGTTTGTGATGACGGCCGCCGATCCGTCGATTCCGAAGCGCATCGCGTTCTTCGTGATCTCGTTCGTCGCCGGGTGCCTCACGGCCGAGCTGTTCGCCGCCGCGCTCGACGCGGTGCTGCCGGCCCGCGTCGAGGTGCACGCCGGCATCGGCGCGCTGATCGCATCCGCGCTCGTCGTGAAGCTGCTGCTGTGGCTGATCGCCCAGGCCGACGCGCCCGATCGGCTGCTGAACGTGTTCAAGGGGAGGGAAAAGTAATGATCACGACCGTCTACGTGCTGCTGTGCGCGGCGCTCGCGCTGCGCCTCGTGACCTTCCGCCGTGGCACGAGCGCCCACCGGCCGCTCGCGGCATGTCTGGCGTACACGATCGCGGTCGCAGCCGGCGCCGCGCCGATCCGCGCCGCGTTCGGCGTGCTGCCGCCGGCGAATCTTGCCGACACGGTGCTGGTCGGCGTCCTGTGCCTCGCCGTGTACGGCGTTCGCGGCAACGTCGTCGAGCTGTTCCACCGTGGCAACCCGCGCGACTCCGTGATCGCGCGCGTGTTGCAATTCAAGGTATGGGGGCGCCATGTATAAGACCCTGCGCCTCGGCGACTGCGGCGCCGACGTCAGCTACCTGCAGCGCCAGCTCATCGCAGCCGGCGCGCGCCTCGACACCGACGCGATCTACGGCAGCGCAACCCGTAACGCCGTGGTGGCGTTCCAGGCCACGCACGGGCTGGTCGCAGACGGCATCGCCGGCCCGAAGACCTGGTCGACGCTCTCGGCCGGCCGGCGCGATCCGCGTCACCTCACCGACGCCGACCTGCAGCACGCGGCTGATCGGCTGCAGGTCGATATCGCGGCCGTGCGTGCCGTCAATGAGGTGGAATCGAAAGGCGCCGGGTTCCTGCCTGACGGCCGGCCCGTGATCCTGTACGAGCGGCACATCATGTATCGCCAGCTCGCGGCGGCCGGCCTGGACGCGGACGCGCTGGCGGCGAAATATCCGGCCTTGGTCAACCCGAAGCGCGGCGGCTACGCCGGCGACGCGGCGGAATATGCGCGCCTGGCGAGCGCGTCGCAAATTTCGGCCGCATGCGCGCTCGAAGCGACGAGCTGGGGCGCGTTTCAAATCATGGGCTTCCACTGGAAGGCGCTCGGCTACCCGGACGTGTTCGCGTTCGTCGAGGCAATGAAGGTCAGCGAGGCCGAGCAGCTCGAGGCATTCGTCCGCTTCGTCCTGGCGGACAAGGTGATGCTCGCCGCGTTGCGCGGTAAGAAGTGGGCCAAGTTCGCCGAGCTGTACAACGGAAAGGCTTACGCAGAGAACCTGTACGACGTGAAGCTCGAAAGGGCCTTCGACCGCTACAGCCGGGCGGCCGCGTGACGACCGGCGCCCGTATCTTCGTCGCCGGCGCGATCGCGCTCGCCGTAGCTGCCGTCGTCATCGCGATCCAGCATGCGCGCCTGGTCGACGCCGGCCAGCGCGTCGACGATCTCGCGCGCGACGTGCGCGATCGGACGGCCGAGCGCGACGCGGCACGCCGCGACGTGAAGGTCGTCACGCAGTACGTCGACCGTGTCCAGGTCGTCCGTGAGAAGGGCGACACCATCATCAAGGAGGTTCCCGTCTATGTGGATCGCGAAGCGGATCGCGCCTGCGTTGTTCCTGTTGGGTTTGTGCGCGTGCACGACGGCGCCGCCGCCAACATGCCGGTGGGCGATCCCGGAAGCGTTGATGCGGCCCCCTCGGGCATTGCGCTCTCTGCCGTCGCCGCAACCGTCGCCGGCAACTACACCACCTGTCACGAAAACGCCGAGCAACTGATCGCTCTGCAGGCCCGGGTGCGCGACACGGAGGAACCGGCGCCATGAACAAGCCCAACAGCCTGCGCGCGGCGCTTACCGCCGCCCTGCCCGAGTTCGCGCGCGATCCCGACCGGCTGCACATCTTCATCGAACACGGGTCGATTGCCGTCACCGCCGCGAAGTCGCTGTCGTTCGAATATGCGTACACGCTCGACATTGTCGTGACGGACTACGCCGGCCATTCGGATCACCTGATGGTCCCGATCATCGCCTGGCTGAAGATCCACCAGCCCGAGCTGCTGCTCAACCGCGACCTCTGCCGTGACGGGTTCAAGTTCCAGGCCGAGCTGCTCGACAACGGCAAATCGGACGTCGAGATCCTGCTGAAGCTGACCGAGCGTGTCGGTGTGGTGGAGCGGCCGGACGGCTACGAGATTCACCACTTCGGCGAGCCGCCGATCGCGGGGACCTGATGGTCGATCGACTGTCCCGCGCCGAGGATTGGGCGTCCGGCCTGCTCGGCCAGCTCACGGCCGCGCAGCGCGTGGTGCTTGCGAAAGGGCTGGCCGCCGAGCTGCGCCGACGCCATTCGCGGCGCATCGCCGAAGCCCGCAACCCGGACGGCAGCCGGTACGCGCCGCGCAAGCCACAGGCTCGGCGCAAGAAGGGCCGCATCCGGCGCGCGATGTTCGCGAAGCTGCGCACCGCGCGCTTCCTCAAAACCGCGTCGACGGCTGACGCATCGGTCCTGCATTTCACGCGCCAGGTCGAACGCATCGCGCGCGTGCACCAGGAGGGTCTGCGCGATCGCGTCGAGCGCAACGGCCCGGTCGTCCAGTATCCAGTGCGCGAGCTGCTCGGCCTGGCCGATGCCGACGTCGACCGAATCGCAGACGTCGTTCTCGACTTCCTGTCGCGATAGCGCGACGCTCCATCCGTTCGCCCTGGGTCACGGTTGTTAACCAGCCGTGTACAACCCTTTTCGCATGACCGTCTCCCGCGCGCGCGGCATCCTTGCCGCATGGATGATTTTGCTGACCTGAACCGCCGCCTCGAAAGCCTCCTGCGCGAGGGCACCGTGATCGAAGTCGATCACGGTGCCCGCCGCGTACGCGTGGAATCCGGTGGCCTGCAAACCGACTGGATTCGCTGGCTCGCGCAGCGCACCGGCGACAGCATCACGTGGGACCCGCCGTCCGAGGGCGAGCCTGGGCTGCTGTTCTGCCCGTCCGGCGAACCGACGACGGGCCTCTTTCTCCCTGGCGTGTATTGTGACGGCCACGACTCGCCCAGCTCGAGCCCGACGCAACACGTGCGCGTCTACCGCGACGGCGCACGCGTCCAGTACGACTTCGCCGCGCACGCGCTCACCGCCACGCTTCCGGCCGGCGCGACCGTCCAGGTCATCGCGCCTGGCAGCGTAACGGTCGAAACCCAAACCGCAACCGTCAAGGCGAAATCCGTCACGCTCGACGCCGACGATACGACCGTGACGGGCTCGCTGCTCGTGAAGGGACCGCTCACGTTCGAATCGGGCGCGACCGGCAAGAACGGCGGCGGCGGTGCCGGCAGCGGTGGCCGTGTGATCGAGATTCAGGGCAGCGCACACTTCACCGGCACCGTGACCGCTGACGTCGACGTGAAGTCGCAGGGCGTCAGCCTCGTGGGTCATCCGCACCAGGCACAAGGCGAGTTCGCGCCGACCTCGAAACCGATCGCAGGTGGCGCATGAACGGCATGAACGCACGCACCGGCCGCGCGATCGCCGGCCAAGCCCACATCGAGCAGTCCGTCGCGGACATCCTGTTTACGCCGCTCGGCACGCGCGTGATGCGCCGTGAGTACGGTTCGCTGCTGCCCGAGCTGATCGACGGCCCGGTCAATCCCCTGATGCGCATGCGCGTCATGGCGGCGTCCGTGATGGCGCTGGCCCGATGGGAGCCGCGCATCCAGGTCAACCAGGTGGATTTCGGCAGCACCGGCATCGACGGCGGCGCCGTGCTCGAACTGCAAGGCGAGCGCACGGATGGCCCGCGCGCGGGCGCTGCCTTCTCCATGCGTCTGCCGGCGACGAACGGGCGAGGTGCTGCATGAGAACGACGCCGATAGACCTGTCGCAGCTCCCTGCACCGGACATCGTCGACGAACTCGACTACGAAACGATCCTGGCCGAGAAGAAAGCCCGCCTGGTCTCCCTGTACCCGAAGGAACAGCAGGACGAGATCGCGGCCACGCTCGAGCTCGAATCGGAGCCGATGGTGAAGCTGCTGCAGGAAGGCGCGTACGAAAAAATGCTGCTGCTCGCGCTCATGAACGAGAAGGCGCGCGGCATTCTGCTCGCGTACGCGAAGGGCAAAACGCTCGAGCACATCGGCGCCCTCTTCGACGTCGACCGTCTGCTGATCTCGCCGGGTGATCCCGACCAGGGCATCGATCCTGTCTACGAGGACGACGACAGCCTGCGCGAGCGCATCCAGCTCGCGCCGCGCGGTTTCTCAGTCGCTGGCCCCGACGACGCGTACGTATTCCATGCGCGCGCCGCTGACGGGCGCGTGAAGGCGGCGACCGCGTATAGCCCGTCGCCCTGCGTGATGATCGTCACGATTCTGTCGCGCGAGGGTGACGGCACGGCCAGTCCCGAGCTGATCGCTATCGTCGAGAAGGCGCTGGAGAAGAAGCGGCCGCAGGCGGACGAGGTCATCGTGCAGAGCGCGAAGATTGTCCGGTACGCGATCCGCGCGACGCTGCGCTTCTTCAACGGCCCGGATCGCGCGGTCGCGCTCGCGGAAGCGCGGAAGAAAACGCAACTGTTCGCCGACTCGATGCACCGGCCGGGTTCCGAGGTCACGAAGGACGGCCTGTACGCGTCGATGCGCGTCGCCGGCGTCCAGAAGGTGCTGCTCGACACGCCGGCAGAAGGCGTGCCGATCGCGATCGACCAGGCGCCGTACTGCACGGGTATCGAGCTGACGGACGGTGGGGTGGCGGATGAGTAAGCCGGCCGTCTCCCTGCTGCCGCCGAACGCGACCGTGCTCGAGCGGCGCCTAGCCGAAGCCAACGCGGACGTGCTCGACATCCCGGTCGAGATCGACACGCTGATGGACCCGGATCGAATCCCGCTGCGCTTCCTGCCCTGGCTCGCCTGGCACATGGGCGTCGACACCTGGCGCGATGAATGGCCCGAGCAGGTGAAGCGCGCACGCGTGAAATCCGCGATCCGGATCGCCCGCAAAAAGGGCACGGCCGACGCCGTGCGCGACGTGTGCGCGTCGTTCGGCGCCAACGTGGTGATGCGTGAGTGGTTCGAGAAAACGCCGCGCGGCGTGCCGGGCACGTTCGAGATCGTGATGACGGTCGGCGCGCGTGACGGCGTGCCGGCCACCGCGCAGTACGTCAACGACATTCGCGCCGAGGTCGATCGCGCGAAGCGCGGCACCGCCCACTACACCTTCACGCAGGGCTTCAGCATGCACGGCTCGATCGGCGTCGCATGTGGCGTGCGCGCGGCTGTTTATCGCCGCCTCTCTCTCACGGATTAACGAACATGGCTGGAAACCTCATCTACATCACGGACGCCGGCCGCGCCGCATTGGTGGCGCCCGGCAACACCGGGACCACCGCGCACCAGGTCACGCAGATTGGCCTCGCCACCGCGGCCTTCGTGTTCAAGCCGGACATGACCGCACTACCGAGCGAGCTGAAGCGCATCACGACGTTCGGCGGCGACACCGTGGCGAAGGACACGATCCACATCGTGATCCAGGATGACAGCGCAGACCAGTACAAGCTGTACGGGTTCGGGCTGTACCTGGACAACGGCGTCTTGTTCGGCGTCTACGCGCAGAACGATCCGATCCTCGAAAAAGCGGCGACTTCGATGCTGCTGCTGGCCGCCGATACCGTGTTCGCATCGATCGACGTGACTAAGCTGGTTTTCGGGCCGACGTCGTTCCTCAATCCGCCGGCGACCACCGAGCGCAAGGGTGTCGTCGAGCTGGCGACGCAGGCCGAGGTCGACGACGGCGCGGACGACACGCGCGCCGTGACGCCGAAGACCGCAGCAAGCCGGTATGCGGCGCTCACGGGCGCGCGCTTCACAGGGAACATCAGCGCAGCGGGTGGGATTGCCTCGACGGGCCTGGATAGCGGCGGCGCAAACTTCCGGCTGATGAACGGCCGCGATGTGATCCTCCGCAATGACGGCTCGAACTTCTATCTGCTGCTGACCGATTCCAGCGGCATTGCGGCGTCATGGAACAGCTATCGACCGGTAACCGTCAACATGAAGACGGGGGCCGTCATGCTGGACGACACGGGGGCCGGAACGTACGTCGGTGGACAACTGGCCGTCAAGGGCATGCTGAACGTCAGCAACGGCGCGAATGAGGCCCGCATGCTGCTCGGCCCGAGCGGCGGATACTTCTTCGGGACCGGCAATGCTGCCGGGTTCTACCTCCCGTCCACGGGCGCGATGTTCGCATTCGATTTCGCGAAAAAGAACCTGACCGTCGTCGGCAACGAAGTAT
>NZ_JBYQCG010000216.1:0-10679 GCF_057837105.1 Burkholderia sp. APQ4-4ca
ACGACTCCGAGCGACATCGAAAAGCGTTGCGCAATCGTGGTATCGAACCGGTGATTGCCAAGCGTCGTACCGAACACGGCAGCGGCCTTGGAAAATATCGCTGGGTCGTTGAACGCACGCATGCTTGGCTGCATCACTTCCGTCGCCTCCGTATTCGTTTCGAACGCCGTGCCGATATTCACGGCGCGTTCCTCAAACTCGGTTGCTGCCTGATCTGCTGGAATACGCTCCGACGCGCCGAGCAGTCTTTATGAAACCGTCTCTAAGAATATTTCGAACTCGAATCAGTTCCGAGGCTATGCTGCGTCCGGAAACGAAATCCAGCTTGTTGTGAGCCCGAGCACTGAGACGATTTCAAAACCTGTACGGGAACTTGTGGATCAGTCTGGTGGTTCGATCCGTGTCTTTGACGCATCGACCGGCACGTTCAGTGCATGGAAGCCGAAGTAGGGAGGCAACGTCATGAAGTTTCAGTTTCCTGTTGATCTAAATGTATTTAGCCCACTTTCGCTTCGTCGGCCCGTCGACTTCCTCGACTCCGTTCGGACCTATTGTCAGTGCCTTCCCATGATCGTGCCGGAGAAATGGGGGTGGTGGGAGCCTTTGGATCGCAAGTTTGATCTGGTGGAATTCGAACGGCTTATGGCGGTGATGGGACAGTGTGATACGGTGTACTGGAAGCACTCGAAGAAGCCAAAGGCGGAAGGTGCTTTTTCGGTGCGATGGAATAGTAAATCTCCGCGGCTTCGCGATACGCATTCAAAAATCAACCTAACCGTTGAGCACGGAAGTATTCCGCCCGCTGATTTGGTGCATTGGTTACAAACTGCAGCGCTGAGGTCGAAGGGCCATTTCGCATTTATGGATGCGGTAACGAGTTCATATCGCGAATTTGCGGTGACCAGTGAATCGTCTCCCTATGGAGATGGGTTCTTGCTGTCAACACATTTGCTACGGCATTGGCTTCCTGATGTCTTCTGGGCAACTATTTTTGGTCCGCCGTATGTGAGACTTTTCGGAAAAGACAGACTGCTCAGCGCTCCGGTATCGGTTATAAAAGAACTGGCAGACGACGTGATCTACTTGCAGCTAACGGATTCCTTTGACGATGTATTTTCTGATCCTTCCGGACTGAGAACACTACGGGACGATGTGAAACGGCACCTTCGTGTGGATGCATTCTTCAACGCCGAACGAAGCTATGACCGTTCGACCACGGGAGCTGTCGGAAAAGTTTTCGTGGTGCCTGATTTTGAATTGGTGGCGGACGAGATATATATAGGACGATGAGCATAAAACAACACCTCTGATATTTGCAGCGACGGGATCTGAAAAAATGAAATTTAAGGCGCCAATGACTGGGAACATGCTGAGCCCGATGTCGCTGCGTCGATCGTCGGACTTCCTCAATGCAATCCGCACGCACTGCGACCGTCTTCCCAGAGTTGGTCTTGGTGAACATCTACGTGTCGACGGCTTTGATCCAAATACAGGTCTGGCAGCGCCAACTCGGCCAGGATCGAAATGATGAGCGAACAAAAGCTGACTGTAGAGCAAGCGTATCGTGCGATGTTCTACTTTCTGGAACACGAGTACGAATTGACGAAGTCCGAAGAGCTTGGCGGAATGCTCGGATCGTTGTCTTGGCAAATATGGGAAGGTGGTCAGGGACCCGCAGATCCTGCCGCGTGGCAGGATTGGTAGGATGCGGTACAGAAGGCTTTGACAACTGACGAGAACGCCGCACCCTCAGATAAGCAATAACAAACAAACCCGGCCACTTGCCGGATTTATGCTTTATGGCGGTGGCTTGACCATCGGTGTTGGCGTAGGGGCGGTGGTTCAGTCATGCGGACGGATACGAAAGTGCATCCGATTGGCAAGGGCGGTGGCCAATGAACGATTTGAGGAAGCGGCGTTGCTCGCCCGTGTACTTGGCAGGCTTGCTGATTGCTGTGGCATGCTTAGCTTACAACGTCGTGAGCTACGATCAGGACATTAAGACCGCTCGGCGCGCTCCGAACGCTGCCTGCGGAAACGTGATCCCGTACAACAATCATGGAACCACTGTTTACCTCACTAGAAAGCAAGATTTAATAGAACAGTGGGAACCAGTTGGTTGGCTTGCTTGGTGGGTATCGGAAGATGAATATGACCCGGAGTACACTTTTTATCCTTCGAGTACTGGAAATGGTATTGCCGGTGCCAACAGCGGTATCCCGTCGGCGTCTGTTACAGTGGGCGGTCAAGCAACAAAGATCAGATTTAACGCGAAATGAGTGGGGTTATTGGTGAAGAAAATTACTAAAATAATTAACGGGCCTCCCATTCTTCCGGCGAGATTTGTGTCGAGTGAGTATGATAGGTTTCTGCTTTTTGATTTTTCTGTGAGAACGGAATTTTCTGTATTCGATGAGATTAAGCGTATTTCAGGAGAGGGAATTAATGTTTTCTATGCTCGATCGCTGAATTTTTTGTGCTTTTGTGGTGAGAGTGAAAGTTGGTAGGGTAAAATTGCATGCATTGACCGGGAATTGGGTCGGCAAAATGAGTCGTATGGGCTGGTTGTTGCGGATTTGGATGAAAATTGGGTAATGGCGCAGCACTCGCCAGTCGAATGGGTAGTTTTGGCGTTCAAATCGATATCGCCGTCGTCTTTATTTATTTTCAATTCTTTGAATGGCGATGACTTTTTGTCGATCAACGACTTTCGATCCGCGATTGTGGATGGGGCGGCTAAGTTACATGAGAATTTTGATAGAAAATTCATCGAATGCATGATAAGTAATTATTGAAGAAAGCATTTCTGATTTGATGTTATTGGTGAGGTCACGCCAACGCATACACAGCCGATGCTTTGTTCGAAGCGGGCCGACGTATGCTGAAGGCGAACCTCGAATCAAAATGGTTCGGTGCGGGGCAGTTCATACGCGGCGCGACGTGGCTCAAGATCGTCTACTGGAATCGCGACCCATCGCTGACACCGTTGCAAACTATCCTGAAGGCATACGATGACATGCCGAACGTAAGACGACCGGATTTCGTCGCGGGGTAGTGAAGAATTCGGGGTGAGGCGATAGCGACAAATAGGTCGCTCGTCAGGCCTCGCCCCGATATTCAATCATCATGTCTATCGAATGTTACGAAGAATCAGCATAAGCGATGCGCATTCCACAACATTTGGCGAACACATTATCGACAGCTGCGACGTCGATTACTACAGAGGGCGAACTCCCGGTTGCCACCCGAAAGGACCTTATTCAGTTGATCGAGGCCCTGTCGGTGACTGAACACGCCGATGCGGGATACTTACGCCGCGCGCGATTGGCTGTGATCTGTGCGAGAGAGGTGCTAGGCCGGTTGAGTCCGTATGCGAGCGTGTTGACGGCGGCCGAAGCGATCCTGGCGAGCGGCATCGATGCGTTATCGGGTAAATGCGATCTGGCCACACTCGAAAGAACCAACGGCGAGTACCACACGAAGGTTATAGATCTGTTCGAACATGGCGAACCGGCCTTTGTCTCCGTTTATGCGGGCATGGCCGTTTTCTCGGCGATCAATACGATTTTGTACGACACGAACTTCGATGTGGTCGGCGAAAGCGGAAAGAGCGTACCTCCAGACGATCGGGATGCAAGCTATTACGCAGCGCTCGCGGTGTCGGGCAGTGCGATCTGGGAAGCCAAGGGAGGCACCGAACGTCGTCGATCATACTGGCGCTGGTACTTGCAAAACGCTGTTCCGCTAGCCTGGGATGTTCTTGTGCCGCTGCGTCGCGCCTGAAGCTTTTTCCCGCTCGACAAATTGAATTCAAACGTGGGTTTAACTTCATCGCCCGAGCCCACGGCCGAGCGAGAGGGCTTACGGAGCGCCGAAACACAACCCCTAGAAAATTCCCTCGATAACCCGCCCTAAAGAAATCCCCCTCACCGCCGTTACCTTCCTCGGTAGCTCAAAAAAAGTATTACCAAAGCCATACAACCCAACCACACGACCAGATAACCGAGGGGGCGCCGGCCGGCGAAGCCGTGCGCAGTATCAGAAGATGGGATGCACCGATTCGATGGGGCGCGCAGGCACCGGGGGCTGGCGCGCGCTGTGTCTTTGCCTTGCCGCGGCATGCCTGCTGCTGCACGCGGTTCTCACCGTTGCGTGCGCGTTCCCGCACGACCACATCTCCACGCTCGCACCCGTCGCGCCGAATATCCGGCAACCGACGCCCCCTCATCGCGCTTCCCCAACACACCACATCACACATCCAACATCGCTCGAGGAGGCCCACACAAAACACCGGAAAAGTAACGCGATTCGAATCTAGACCACTAAAAAAACGCATCAAAAAAATCGAGGATTGAATTGAACAAGCATTCCCTTTGTCTGCTGACCGCAGCTGCAATTTCGGTATTCGTCGTCGCCGGTTGCGGTGGCGGCGGCGACGGCTCGTCGAACGCAAGCAGCGGCACGCCTTCCAATACCGGCGGCGCCAACAACGCAGCCAGCGCACCGGCCGTCGCGTCCACACCGCTCGCAGCAGCCCCCGCAAGCGCCCCCGTCGCATCGTCGCAGCCGGTGACGGTCGGCGAGGCACTGCCCAGCCTGACGAACCCGCAACCCGGTTCGACGGCCGCAACGGCGACCGGCCCGATCGGGATCTGGTCGGCATCCGGCAACCTCGGCTATTCGACGATCGCGTTGATCGACCCGCACAACAACCTGAGCACGCTCAATCTGCTCGGATCGTTCGTGATGTCCGACGATTTCACGACCCTGACCGTCAACGGTTCGACGTGGTCGATCGCGCCGGGTATCAACTTTGCAGGAACGAGCGGCACCGTCACGAAGATCGATTCGGGCTCCGGCGCATACAGCCCGCAGCAGACGTTGTCCGGCACGATCAGCCGCAACGGTACGGCGTCGAATTTCACGTGGACCTACAACACCGCAAACGCGCTTGCCGTCACGCAGGACAGCGTGGTGGGCACGTGGGCGACGACCAACGCATCGTTCGCGATCGCATCGGGCGGTACGCTGACCGGCACGCTGAGCGGTTGCAATTTGAGCGGCACGCTGCTGCTTTCCACGCCTGGCTCGAACCAGAACATGTACGACATGACGGTGACGGCCTCGGCGTCGACGGGCTGCAAGCTTCCGGCCGGCGTTCCGCTGTCGGGCAGCGCCGCGATCATGTTCGTGCCCATCACGGGAACCAACGGCTTCAAGCGCTCGATCCTCTACGTGCTGCGCGCGGCTGATTACAGCTTCATCGCGTACGGTCAGGTGATCAAACAATAAACGCACGGTCGCACCGCACACGGCGCGTCGTTGCGCCGCGTGCGGCGGCCCGATGAACACGTTCCGTCAACAACGAAAGCCACTGATCCAATGAAGAACTCATCCAAAGCCACCCTGGTCGGTTGCGGCCTGCTCGTGACGCTGCTGTCCGGCTGCGCCACGTTGCCGAATACCGACATGAAACCCGAGGCGCGTCAGAAGCTGCATTCGATCGCGATGCTCGACGTCACCGAGCCGAAGCGTGTCTCGGTCCTCAATCTCGGCGGCGCGGCGGGCGGGTTCGGCCTGATCGGCGCGCTCGCACAAGTGGCCGTCAACGCGAGCCATACGAGCACGTACACGGATCACGTGGCGGCCAGCAAGATCGTGTTCGCCCCGGACATCGCGGAAGGCGTGGCGGGCCGCCTCGCCGGCAACGGCTATCAGGTCGTGAAGCTGGACGGCCAGAAGGTGAAGCTCGCCGATGACGGCAAGTCGGACGACTACTCCGCGATCCAGACCGACGCGGATGCGATCATGAACGTGTGGTTCTCGTCGTTCGGCTATATCTCGCCGCCCCAGCAGCCCGACTACATCCCGTGGGTCGTCATCCGCGCGCGCATTCTCGACGCGAAGACGAAGCAGGACCTCTATTACAAGACGTTCGCGTGCGGCTACGACATCAAGGCGAACAGCGTCCATATCGACAGCGATTTCGCTTACACGTACGGCAGCTTCAGCGATCTCGAGAAGAATTTCGACAAGTCGGTGGAAGGGATCAAGGCGTGCGAGAAGTCGGTCGCGGACATGATCGGCCAGGATCTGGCGCGTACGCCGGCGCCGGCCACTGCCGCTGCGTCCACTGCTTCGACGGTATTGACGACGACTGCGGCCACCGCGACCGCCACGGCATCGAAATAACTTTGACGCGCCTGCAGGATCGTCGCGATACGCGTGGCGAATCCGGCAGTGCTTGAAGAAAAAGCGGGAAGGGAAGGACTGCATGCAGCCGGGCGGTTGTCACGCCGCCCGGCCGCTCGCGAAAGCGACTGGCTTACTTGTCGCTATCGCCCTTGATCTGCGGCAGCGCCGACGCTTCGCCCGGCGTCAGCAGCCCGACTTGCGAATACACGCGCAGCTTGTCGCGCGTATCGGTGATGTCGAGATTGCGCATCGTCAGCTGGCCGATCCGGTCGCGCGGCGAGAACGTCGACGCCACCTTCTCCATCGACAGGCGTTCCGGCTGATACGTGAGGTTCGGCGACTTCGTGCTCAGGATCGAGTAGTCGTTGCCGCGGCGCAGTTCGATCTTCACTTCGCCGGTGATCGCGCGGGCGACCCAGCGTTGCGCGGTTTCGCGCAGCATGATCGCCTGCGGGTCAAACCAGCGGCCCTGGTACAGCAGGCGGCCGAGGCGGCGACCGTTCTCGCGGTACTGCTCGATCGTGTCTTCGTTATGGATGCCGGTGACGAGACGCTCGTACGCGATGTACAGCAGCGCGAGGCCCGGGGCTTCGTAGATGCCGCGGCTCTTCGCCTCGATGATGCGGTTCTCGATCTGGTCGCTCATGCCGAGGCCGTGGCGGCCGCCGATGCGGTTCGCTTCCAGCAGCAGCTCGACCTGATCCGTGAACTCGACGCCGTTCAGCGCGACCGGCTGGCCGGCTTCGAAGCGCACCGTCACTTCCTCGGCGGCGATCTTCACGTCGTCGCGCCAGAACGCGACACCCATGATCGGGTTCACGATCTTGATGCCGCTTTCGAGGCTTTCGAGATCCTTCGCCTCGTGCGTCGCGCCGAGCAGGTTCGAATCGGTCGAATACGCCTTCTCGGCCGACATCTTGTACGCGAAGCCGGCCTGGTTCATGAATTCGGACATTTCGGCGCGGCCGCCGAGTTCGTCGATGAACGTCTGGTCGAGCCACGGCTTGTAGATCTTCAGATCCGGGTTCACGAGCAGGCCGTAGCGGTAGAAGCGCTCGATGTCGTTGCCCTTGTACGTGCTGCCGTCGCCCCAGATGTTGACGCCGTCTTCCTTCATCGCGGCGACGAGCATCGTGCCCGTCACGGCGCGGCCGATCGGCGTCGTGTTGAAGTACGTGACGCCGGCGGTCGTGATGTGGAACGCGCCGCTTTGCAGCGCCGCGATGCCTTCGGCGACGAGCTGCGCGCGGCAGTCGATCAGGCGGGCGCCGGCTGCGCCGTATTCGATCGCGCGTTTCGGGATCGCGTCGTAATCGTCTTCGTCGGGCTGGCCGAGGTTCGCCGTGTATGCGTACGGGACGGCGCCCTTCAGTTTCATCCAGTGCAGCGCGGCGCTGGTGTCCAGGCCGCCGGAGAAGGCGATACCGACCTTCTGGCCGGTCGGGAGGCTTTCGAGAATCGTGCTCATAGGAATTACCGTGGATTGAAGCCGGTGGGATCGTATTTCGCGGAATATGCGAGTATCGGCTGTCCGGGAAGTTGGGGCAAGGGCTGATTTTGGTGCGGAACCGTCGTCGCGCCTGTCGCGGCGGGCCTGACGGGCGGTTAACCGGCTGGAGAACGCCGTGCCGGACGGCGTTGCATCGCCGCCGAAACACGCGCCGGCGAGCCGGGCGGCGACGGGATTTCCGGGGCCGGATCGACGGTCAACCCGGGTCGCCGTCGCGAGCGCGTCGCCTCGTTGCGCAGAAAGCAATTTGAAAGAAAGACGCGCGAAGCCGGAATTTCAGATATTCCATGACCGCGCGGTATCGAGCAGCCGCTCGCGCAACTGGTCGACTTCGCCGGCCAGCTTGGCCGTGATCGACACGTAGCCGGACAACTGCGGCGGCGGCGCGTCGTGCGGCGGCTCGGCCGGCCGGCGGCGGGGCGCCAGCCGGCTCGGCGTGCCGAACTTGAGCGCGCGGCTCGCGCCGACCAGCGTGTCGCGGATGCGCCTGTGCACGCCCTTCATCTCGACGCGCATGTATTCGCGGGCCGCCGCGTCGTCGGCGGGCGGCAGCGCGCTCGACAGGATCTCCAGATAACCGATGCACAGGCGCAGGCTGCGCTGGATCGCCTCGAGCTGCGTCATCGACGTCTCGCATTCCTTCGACACCGACGGCATCAGCGAGCGCAACTGCACGAGCAGCGCGCTCAGCGCGGCCATTTCCTTCAGGTGCGCGTCGTCGCTCACGTGGCGGTCGCCCGCGAGCCGCGCATGCACGGCCGCGCACGCGCGCAGCGCGTCGGCGAGCTTGTAGCGCCACGAGTAGGTTGCGTAGAGCGGCAGCGCGAACGAGAACGCCAGCGCGATCGCGATGCCGACCAGCACGTTCACCGCGCGCCACAGGCCGTCGACGATCTCGTTGTCGCCGTGGCCGGCGACGATCACCATCGTGATCGCCGACAGCAGCGCGATGTAGCCGGCCTTGCCGATCGCGTGATACGCGCAGATACCGCAGCCGACGGCCATCAGCAGGTAGATCGCGAACGGCGCGTGCAGGAACGAGTAGAGGAGGATCAACCCGAGCCCCGCGAGCGCGCCGATCGACGTGCCGAGCGCGCGCTCGGCCGCCTTCTTGCGGATGTTGCCGTGGTGCTGCAGCCCGCCGACGACGATCAGCACGGTGATCGTCGACCATTCGCCATGCGGCACGTTCAGCCCGGTGGACAGCGCGATCGAAACGAGAATCGCGAGCGCGACGCGCGCCGCGTGGATCAGCTTCGCGTGCCGGTAGCGGCGATACGGGTCGAGCAGCGGGCGGAGCGCGTGGCGTACGAGCGGCGGCAGGCGGGTCGGGAGCGGGGCGGTCATGACGGAGCGGGAGTGGCGGGAACGCGCACGGCGGCGTGCGCGGGCCGGCGCCGCGCCGCATGCGCAGCAGACGTAACGCTAGCCGAACGCGCGCGGGCTGTCCACGCCGGGCCGCCGGGCCGGGCGGCGGGCGGCCGCATCAGGTCACGCGGCAGGTCGGAGCGGATCGCGTCAAGCGTCTGCCGCGCTCGATTGCGCGTCCAGCACGCGGTTGCGGCCGCTGGATTTCGCGCGGTACAGCGCTTCGTCGGCGCGCCGCAGCAGCGCGGCCGCGTTCATCCGGCCATCGGCGGCGGTGGCCGTGCCGATGCTGGCCGTGACGCGCCCGTACGGGCTCTTCACGTGTTCGATGTCGAGCCCCGCGATCGCGCGCCGGACGCCTTCGGCGACGGTTGCCGCGCCCGGCGCGTCGGTGTCGGGCAGCGTGACGACGAATTCCTCGCCGCCGTAGCGCGCGACGTGGTCGCTGTCGCGGCGCAGGTTGCGCGTCAGCGATTGCGCGACCTGGCGCAGCACGTCGTCGCCGGCCGGATGGCCGTAGTAGTCGTTGAACGCCTTGAAGTGGTCGACGTCGACGAACAGCACGGACAACGGGCGGCCGCTGCGCGACGCGCGCTGCGTCTCCTTCGCGAGCACCGTGTCGAACGTGCCGCGATTGTCGAGGCCCGTCAGCGAATCGGTGTGCGCGAGCCGGTACAGCTTCGATTCGGCGTCCTGCCGGCGCTTCAGCTCGCGCGACAGCGCGAGCGAGCCCCACGCGATGAACGCCGTGAACAGGCCCATCAGCACGACGGTCCAGATCGCGCGGTGGTGCCACGACGCGTAGACGTCGATCTCGGCCGGCGCGACGTCGACGATCAGCGGCAGGCCGGCGAGATGCTTGTAAACATAGATGCGCCGCACGCCGTCGACGGCGCCGACCCCGGTCAGCTCGCCATGGCGGCTGCGCTGCGCGTCGATGAACAGCGGCGAATCGTGCAGGTCGAGGCCGACCACCCGCGTGTCGTAAGGCAGGCGCGACACGAGCGTGCCGTTGTCCTCGACGATCGCCGCGCTGCCGTGCCGGCCGACCGCGATGCCGTCGAGCAGCGCGCGGAAATAGTCGACGCTGAGCGTGCCGACGACGATTCCGCCGAACGTGCCGTCGGGCCGGTTGATCCGGCGGCTCAGCGCGATGGTCAGCGCGCCGCCGCGCAGCCGCGACGCGTACGGCCGGCTGATGTAGAGGCCGGGGGCGAGCCGGTCGCGATGCACGGCGAAATAGTCGCGGTCGGCGAAATTGCCTTGCCGCGCGGGCGAATCGGTCGAATCGATCGTGATATTGCCGTGCGCATCCATCACGAAAATCGAGCCGAGATAGGCGCCGGTCGCCGCGCGGTCGAACAGCAGCCGATGGCGCTGACGCGGCGGCAATGTCGTCAGTTCGGGATCGGCCATGCCGTCGACGACGTTTTGCAGCGACAAATCGTAGAGTTCGATATTGCGCGCGATATCGCGTTCGATCAGCAGCATCAGGTTGCGCGCATTTTCGACCGCATGGTCATACGCGTCGCGTCGCGCCTCGATTAATAGCGACGTGGAAAGTCCCCAACTGAACATCAGCAGGACGATGCCCGCCACGAGTACG
>NZ_JBYQCG010000217.1:0-7540 GCF_057837105.1 Burkholderia sp. APQ4-4ca
GTTGTTGATGAGTTCCATCATGTTGACGGTCTTGCCCACGCCAGCACCGCCGAACAGGCCGACCTTGCCGCCCTTCGCGAACGGGCAGATCAGGTCGATGACCTTGATACCCGTTTCGAGCAGTTCAGTCGACGGCGACAGTTCGTCGAACGCCGGAGCCTTCTGGTGGATCGAACGCGTCGTTTCGCTTTCGATCGGGCCGGCTTCGTCGATCGGACGGCCGAGCACGTCCATGATACGGCCGAGGGTCGGCTTGCCGACCGGCACCGAGATCGGCTTTGCCGTGTTCTTCACGGTCAGGCCGCGGCGCAGGCCGTCGGATGCACCCAGACAAATGGTACGGACCACGCCGTCGCCCAGCTGTTGCTGGACTTCGAGCGTCAGTTCCGAGCCATCGAGAATGAGCGCGTCGTAGATCTTCGGCATGCTGTCGCGCGGGAATTCCACGTCGATAACGGCGCCGATGCACTGTACGATCTTGCCTTCTACCAAAGCAGCAGTACTCATCGCTTTTCCTTTAAATACCTGATTCTTTACTCGCGCAAAGGCGCAGTTGTCGTCCCGGGCGCGCGCTTAAACAGCGGCTGCGCCGCCGACGATCTCCGACAGTTCTTTCGTGATCGCGGCCTGACGGCTCTTGTTGTATACGAGCTGCAGTTCACTGATCACCGTCTTCGCGTTGTCGGACGCGGCCTTCATCGCGACCATGCGCGCCGATTGCTCGGACGCCATGTTTTCCGCGACGGCCTGGTACACCAGCGCCTCGACGTAACGCACGAGCAGTTCGTCGACGACGGCCTGCGCGTCCGGCTCGTAGATGTAGTCCCACGACGTCGCCGGCGTACCGTCATCGGCTTCGAAGTGTTCCGACGACAGCGGCAGCAGCTGCTCGATCACGGCTTCCTGCTTCATCGTGTTGACGAAGCGCGTGTAAGCGATATAAACCGCCGACAGCTTGCCTTCCGAGTACAGATCGAGCTGCGTCTTCACGGCGCCGATCAGCTTGTCCAGGTGCGGGGTGTCGCCCAGGTGCACGACCTGCGACATCACCTTCGCGCCGAAGCGGTTCAGGAACCCGAGGCCCTTGCCGCCGATCGCGGTGGCTTCGACCTTCTGGCCCTTCTCTTCCAGCTCCTTGAACTTCTGCACCGTCGCACGCAGCACGTTGGTGTTCAGACCACCGCACAGACCCTTGTCCGTCGTGACGAGGATGATGCCGGCCGTCTGCGCGCCGTCGTTCGCCACCATGAACGGGTGGCGGTACTCGGGGTTCGCACGGCTCATGTGCGCGGCGATGGCACGGACCTTGTCTGCATACGGACGAGCGGCGCGCATGCGTTCCTGCGCGCGACGCATCTTCGATGCAGCCACCATCTCCATCGCCTTCGTGATCTTGCGCGTGTTCTGCACGCTCTTGATCTTGCCGCGAATTTCCTTCATTCCAGCCATAGCTTGCTCCTTTGCGCCCCGAGTTAGCGCTTTGGCGCTTTACTCGGGACTCATGCATCGCTCACCGAAGCGGCGCGGGTGCGTCAGCCCCCGCGCGGCCTCGGTGTGTCACTCGCGGATCAATAGGCACCGGACTTCTTGAAGGATTCGATCGCCGAGCGCAGCGCGCCTTCGTCGTCCTTCGAGAGATCCTTGGTGTCTTCGATGCGCTTGATGAGGTCAGCGTGGCTGGTCTTCAGGTTGTCGCGCAGGCCCTTCTCGAACGACAGCACTTGCTTGACGTCGAGATCGTCGAGGTAGCCGTTGTTCGCGGCGTACAGCGACACGGCCAGTTCCCAGACCTGCAGCGGCTGGTACTGCGGCTGCTTCAGCAGTTCCGTCACGCGGCGGCCGCGCTCGAGCTGCTTGCGGGTCGCTTCGTCGAGGTCCGATGCGAACTGCGCGAATGCGGCCAGTTCACGGTACTGCGCGAGGTCGGTACGGATACCGCCCGACAGCTTCTTCACGACCTTCGTCTGCGCGGCGCCACCGACGCGCGACACCGACACGCCGGCGTTGATTGCCGGGCGGATGCCTGCGTTGAACAGGTCGGTTTCCAGGAAGATCTGGCCGTCGGTAATCGAGATCACGTTCGTCGGAACGAACGCGGTCACGTCGCCAGCCTGCGTTTCGATGACCGGCAGTGCCGTCAGCGAGCCGCTCTTGCCCTTCACTTCGCCGTTCGTGAACTTCTCGACGTACTCTTCCGACACGCGCGCCGCACGCTCGAGCAGACGCGAGTGCAGATAGAACACGTCGCCCGGGTACGCTTCACGGCCCGGCGGGCGGCGCAGCAGCAGCGAGATCTGACGGTATGCCCAAGCCTGCTTGGTCAAGTCGTCATAGATGATCAGCGCATCTTGGCCGCGGTCGCGGAAGTATTCGCCCATCGTGCAGCCGGCGTACGGTGCCAGGTACTGCATGGCAGCCGAATCCGATGCCGAAGCGGCGACGACGATCGTGTATTCCATCGCGCCCGTTTCTTCGAGCTTGCGCACCACGTTCATGATCGACGAAGCCTTCTGGCCGATCGCGACGTAGATACAGATCAGGTCCTTGCCCTTCTGGTTGATGATCGCGTCGAGCGCCACCGCAGTCTTGCCGCACTGACGGTCGCCGATGATCAGCTCACGCTGGCCACGGCCGATCGGCACCATCGCGTCGATCGACTTGATGCCCGTCTGCACCGGCTGCGACACCGACTTGCGCCAGATCACGCCCGGGGCGATCTTTTCGATCGCGTCGGTCAGCTTCGCGTTGACCGGGCCCTTGCCGTCGATCGGGTTGCCGAGCGCGTCGACCACGCGGCCGACGAGTTCCGGGCCAACCGGGACTTCGAGAATGCGGCCCGTCGTCTTGACGATGTCGCCTTCCGAGATGTGTTCGTATTCGCCGAGAATCACCGCGCCGACCGAGTCGCGCTCGAGGTTCAGCGCGAGACCGAACGTGTTGCCCGGAAACTCGAGCATTTCGCCCTGCATCACGTCCGACAGGCCGTGGATGCGCACGATACCGTCGGTCACGGAGATCACGGTGCCCTGGTTGCGAACGTCCGCGCTCGCTTCAAGGCCCTGGATCCGGCTCTTGATCAGCTCGCTGATCTCAGAGGGATTGAGTTGCATTATTCGCTCCTGATAGTCAATTCTGTTGCGTGCCGGCGTGGCGCTCAGGCGGTCAAGGCAGCCTGCATCGATGCGAGGCGCGCGCGAACCGAGGTGTCGAGCACTTCGTCGCCGACCGTCACGCGCACGCCGCCGATCAGCGACGAATCGACTTCGACCGTCGGTTTCAGCTTGCGCTTGAACTTGCGTTCGAGGCCCGAGACGAGACTGTCGAGATCCGCGCCGTTCAGCGGGAACGCGCTCACGATCTCGGCGTCGGCTGCGCCTTCACGTTCGTTCTTGAGCGCCTCGAACTGCTCGGCAATTTCCGGCAGCAGCGCGATGCGATGATTGTCGACCAGCATCTGCACGAAGTTCTTCGCTTCGGCGCCGGCCGCGACGGGCGACTTCACCGCAGCAAGCAGCAACTCGGCTACTTGCGTGCGCGTCACCTTCGGGCTCGACGCGACCGACAGTACTTCCGGCAGACGCGCAACCTGGGCCAGCTCTTGCACGAGCGTGGACCAGGCGGCGATGTCACCGCCCTCGGCCACGCGGAACAGCGCTTCTGCGTAAGGGCGGGCGATGGTTGCAAGTTCGGCCATGATCAGAGCTCGGCTTTCAGTTGATTCAGCAGTTGGGCGTGGGCCGTTTGATCGACTTCGCGCTTCAGGATCTGCTCGGCGCCCTTCACGGCCAGCGCGGCGACTTCGCCACGCAGCGCTTCGCGCGCCTTCACGATTTGCTGTTCTGCTTCCGCCTTCGCCTGGGCGACGATGCGGGCGGCTTCAGCCTGGGCGTTGGCCTTGATTTCCTCGGCGACCGCCTGCGCACGCTTTTCAGCGTCGGCGATGCGCTGCTGGCCGTCGTTGCGGGCCTGCGCGAGTTCCTGGTCCACGCGCTTGTGCGCTGCGTCGAGTTCCGCCTTGCCCTTCTCCGCGGCGGCGAGGCCGTCGGCGATCTTCTTCGAACGTTCGTCGAGGGCGTTGATCAACGGCGGCCACACGAATTTCATCGTGAACCACGCGAGGACCAGGAACACGACCATTTGCGCAAACAGAGTTGCGTTGAGATTCACGGTGTTTCCTTATCTGCTATTCCGGAAAAATGAAACGGTAAGGCGCTCATCGAGTTGCATTCGATCAGCGCCCCAAGTCTCCGTTCCGCCCTGCGCCGGCTCACGCCGGACGCATATTTCCGAGGAACCTTAGCCTGCGAGCTTCGACAGGAGCGGGTTCGCAAACGCGAACAGCATTGCGACACCAACGCCGATCAGAAATGCAGCGTCGATCAGACCAGCCAGCAGGAACATCTTCGTTTGCAGCGGGTTGATGAGTTCCGGCTGACGTGCGCAGGCTTCGATGTACTTGCCACCCATCAGCGCGATACCGATACAGGCGCCGATTGCACCCAGGCCGATGATGATGCCGATACCGATGGCGGTCAGACCCTGGATGTTGGCGATGTAAGCTTGCATGATCACTCCTTTGTGAAAAGACTTGGAACTGAGATTTAAAAAACTAAAACGAAGACTCTTTGTTGCACGCCGCGCTTAGTGCGTGTCGTGCGCCTGGCCGAGATACACCAGCGTCAGCATCATGAAAATGAATGCCTGCAACAGAACAATCAGGATGTGGAAGATTGCCCAGACGCTACCCGCGATCACATGACCAACGAAGCCGAGGAACGTTGCGTCGCCACCGAAGCTCCACATGCTGCCGAGCAGGGCGATCAACAGGAACAACAGCTCACCCGCGTACATGTTGCCGAACAGCCGCATGCCGAGCGAAACGGTCTTTGCAACGTATTCGACGATGTTGAGCGCGAGGTTCGGGATCCACAGCAGCGGGTGGCCGCCGAACGGGGCCGACAGCAGCTCATGCGCAAAGCCGCCCGCGCCCTTGATCTTGATGCTGTAGTAGATCATCAGGACGAACACGCCGAGCGCGATGCCGAGCGTGCCGTTCAGGTCGGCCGTCGGGACGATGCGATGGTGGGAAATCACGTCCGACAGACCGAGCAGGCCGATCACGCGGCCCGGCAGGTCGACCGGGAGAAAGTCGAGGGAGTTCATCAGCGCGACCCACACGAATACCGTGAGGGCGAGCGGCGCGATGAAGGTGCGATTGCCGTGGACGATGGCCTTCGACTGGTCTTCGACCATTTCGACGAGCATCTCGATCGCGCACTGGAAACGGCCCGGCACGCCCGACGTCGCCTTGCGGGCGGCCAGACGCAGCAGGACGATCGTCACGATGCCGCAAACGATCGACCAGAACAGCGTGTCGATATTCCAGACGTGAATGTCGAAAATCGACGTCTGATGCGAGGTGGAGAAATTCTGCAAGTGGTGCGCAATGTACTCGGACGGATCCGGACCGCGCGTGCCTTCGCTAGCTGCCATATCGTTAATGCCACCCAAATTGTCGAAAATCGTTTTGCCCCGTTCCGCAACACGCTATTGCGGGAACGGGCCGGTGCGGTTCGTTGTCGAAACCGCACGCTGCTTGTTTCTTACCGCCAGGCCAGCGCGATCCAGTACGTCTTCAGCACGACGAGGTACGTGACGAGGAACGGCACCCAGTGCACGCCGGCCCAGCCGAACGCCACCGCGGTGAACATCCCGATCGTCAGAGCGAGCTTCAGGGCTTCGCCCATCACCCAGCTCATCACGGTGGCCGAGCCACCTGCCTTCAGTCGCGCCACGAATACCGCACTGGGCACCCAGCCGATCGCTCCGCCCAGAAACGCGGATTGCGCAGCGGCGCCCGGCGACTTCGAAAACAGCCACCACGCCAGCGTTGCAACCAGGGACAGGACCACTTGCGCGAACACCACCTTGTAGGGGGTCACGCGCGAGGGCTTGCTCACGTTCGGGCCAAACAGCCTTTCGGCCTCGGCCCGCGTCAGCGGAACGATGTTGTTATCTTGCTGCTCGACATCCCAGTCATCGTCGGATTCACGCCGCTCGCCGGCCGCCGAAGCGGTGCGTTGCGTGCGCTGATCATCGTGCCTGTCGTCCGGCGCCTGACCCGCCATCGCAATCTTCCGCTGAAATCCTTGAACCCGACCCCAAGCTTTCCGAAAGCTTTCAGGGGTGCCTAGCTAACAAATCCGGGCGATTGTAAGCGATAGTTGCAAGTGATTCAAGGCTTTAGACGCGACAAAAACCTGTGTAAAACGACGCCTCATGATGTGGAAAAACGCCCGATTCGACGACGTACGATGACAGTTGTAAGGTCGATTTTTTGCACCGGTACTTCTTGCGCGAAAAAGTCCGGTGAGGGGGTAAATTGCGGGGAAACGATGCCCGAGGCGGGCCACGCGGAAGCGGTGCCATCGCCGCCGGGAATGCGCCGCCATGCAGCCATCGGAAACGACTCGGCGCGACGCCGTGGAACCCGCAACGCGCGATGACCGAACCACCGCGCGCGACGCGCGAAATTCGACCGGATGTTCAGGCATCGATTCAGCCAATCAGTTGTCGCGCCGCCACAGACGTTCGACTGTAGAATGCAACGCTTATCCACAATGCTCGATCACTACGAACGCCGTGCGCCCTGCCACCACTCGAACGGCTCACCTGTGCCGCCCGCACTGGCCTCGCTCAACCGTGCATGAGCAGCCACGCGCCAAGCACCGCGCTCAACAGCGCGAACGGAATCGAAACGAGGTGAAACGGTAGCCACATGCGCGGCTCCTTCGCGAGACGCACCGCGATCAGGTTCGCGAGCGAACCGATCGCGAAACCGAAGCCGCCGATCGATACGCCGAATGCAAGCGCGCGCCAGTCGTGCGTGAACTCCGACAGCAGGATCGCGGCCGGCACGTTGCTGATCACCTGCGACAACACGGCGCCGGCGGCATAGACGCGCAGCGGCGAATCGAGTTGTGCGTGCGCGATCGCATCGTGCACGACAGGCAGCGCGGCCGCGCTGCGCAACACGACGAACATCAGCACGAAGATCAGCAGCAGCAGCCAGTCGATCTTCAGGACTGCGTCGCGTTTGACGGCGAGCAGCACGATCGCGACCCCGACGAGGCCCGGCAGCGGATGATGCGCATCGGCGAGCAGCACGAACGCGGCGAACAGCACCGCCGCGATCAGCGCGTGCATGCGTTGGACGGGAACGGCCGCGACGTCGCCGGACAAGTCGAGCGGCTTCGCGCGGAACATCACCGCGGTCAGCACGAGCAGCAGCGCCATCAGCGCGACGGCGAGCGGCCCGAGCGTGACCACGAAGCGGCCGAACGACACGCCGCTCAATTGCCACAGGAAAAGATTCTGCGGATTGCCGAGCGGTGTCGCGACGGAGCCCGCATTGACGGCCAGCGCGACGACGATCACGAGCCGCCGGAACGGTAGCGGAGTCAGTGCGCGCAGCGACACCATCAACGGCACGACGACGAACAGCGCGACGTCGTTGGTGAGCCACATCGACAACACCGCG
>NZ_JBYQCG010000218.1:0-49898 GCF_057837105.1 Burkholderia sp. APQ4-4ca
ACCACACCATGAAGCCATACGTGTTCGGCATCAGCGTGTTGCTGATGCTTTCCCTCTCCCTCACCGGCATCTACTACCTGGCCGCCGACGTGCTGCGCCTGTTCGACGTTCGAAACGCCCGCGCGATCGCTTTCGTGATCAGCGTCGTCGCGATGATCGTCCTGATCGCGGCCCTGGCATGGTCCGTTCCGCCGCGTGGGTGAAGCATGAACCTCGAACCCACCATCCGCTACGAGTTGCTCACGACGGCCGGCCTGCGCACCGTCGCCGGCGATCACGTCGTCATCCCGAACGACGCCGGCGCCGCATTCGGCATTCACACCGAGTCGCACCTGCATGACGGCCACCCCGAAAAATGCGTCGTCACGCACCTGATATCGGGCATGCGCATCGGCCACGGCGCGACGCGTACCGCAGCCCTCGCGAACGCGACGTCGAATCTCGAACGCAACCGCAAGCGCCTGCGCACCATGCTCGACCAGGCGATCACCTCGCGCTACGAGCTGCAGCACGCCGTTCAACGCCTGCAACAGAACCATCACGACATCCTCGGAGGCGCCGCAGCATGACACACGCAACTACCCCTCATGACGCCGCGCTCGCGGCCTCCATCGCGGCGGCCGCCGACGCCCTTCGCTTCGACCATGAACCCGGCGGCCTTCAGCGCGTCGCGGTGCTCGCGCTGTTCGTCAGCGTCCTGGGCGATCGCGTGGCGCTCGCCTTCCCTGCTTCGGCCGGCGCGCTCCGCGCGCTCGTCGACAGCCCTGCGACACCCGGCAATCCTGCCGCCCTCTCCCTGCACCAACAGCAATAACGATGGCCTCGATCGACGAACTGAAACAACGCATCGACCTGCACGACCTCGCCGATCGCCTCGGCTTGAAGCGCGGTCGCGGCGGCGACCGCGCGCTGTACCACTCGCCGCAGCACGACGACAAGAGCCCGTCCCTGTCGATCTACGTGAACCACCCGAAGCACGGAACCGGCTGGCGCGACCACAGCGCCGACGTCGGCGGCTCGTGTATCGACCTGGTCATTCACGCGCGCGGCGGCACGGTCGCCGACGCGGTGCGCTACCTGCACGACGCGTACGGCATCCCGCTCGACCGCCAGGCGCCGGCCGAGCGCCGCGAGAAAACGACCATCGAATACATCGCCGATCGGTGCTTCGCCGAGCGCGACCAGGTGCGCGAATACCTCGTCGGCCGCGGCATTTCCGCAGCCGCGATCGACGCGGCGATCGCCGCGCGCTCGCTCGGCTTCAATACATGGACCAGCTCGAAGGTCGCGGCCGGCGAAGTGGGTCACGCCGGCCCGGCCGCCGCGTTCATCGTGCGCGCGCCTGGCGACGGCCGCGTCGTTGCGGTCGACATGCGCTATGTCGATCCGGCGCTCAACGGCGGCGTCAAGACGCAGACCCAGGGCGACAAGGCCGGTTACGGCTGGACCGCCGATCCTCGCCGGCTCGACAAGGCGAAGCGCGTGTTCATCGTCGAAAGCGCGATCAACGCGCTGTCGATCGACACCTGCGCGCTGCCTGGTGCCGCCGCGCTCGCGCTGCGCGGCCTGGCGAACGTCGACGGCATCGACTTCGCGTTCCTGCGCGGCAAACAGGTCGTGATCTGCCTGGACAATGACGAGCCGTTCGCGGACGGCCACCCGCGCGCCGGCCGCCGGCCTGGGCCGGAAGCTGCCTGCGCGCTCTACGAACGGCTCACGGCGCTGAATATCAGCGCCGTGCTCGTCGACCAGGCGAATTGGTTCGCCGACCTCGCGGACGGCGAGAAGGCAGTCAAGCCGATCAACGACGTGAACGACTACCTGCAACTGCGCGGCGCGGCCGACCTGCAGCGTGCACTCGACCAGCTCGAGCCGTGGCTCATCGCCGGTCTCGCCGGCGACGCCACGCGTCGCGGCCGGCCGCGCATCTTCCTGCCGTCGCACGACTTCGCGCAGTACTGGCGTTTCCGCGTGCGGCCGGACTTCACCAGCTACATCACGAAGATGGACAAGAACGAGGAAAGCGGCATCGAGACGCCCGTCATGACGGACCTGTGCGGGTTCCGCATCGCCGGCATCAGCCGCGTGTCCGTGGCGAGCGCGACGTCGACGATGACGGGCGACGCTGACCAGGCGCCGACCGTCTATTTCGCCGTGTCAGTGCAGGCGCCGCGCCACGGCGCGCAGCTCGTGCGCCGCGTCATGCTCGACGACCAGCTCCACAACGTTGACCAGTGGGGCAAGTTCGGCCCGATCTGGGCGCCGGCGCCGTTCAAGCGGATGGTCAACATCCTCGAGCGCGGCGCCGACCTCGGCGCGCGCCAAGCGGCAAATTTCGTCGGCCTCGCCTGGCGCGACGGCCGCCTGATCGTCAACGAAGGCCCCGACTGCTACTTCACCGAAGCCGACAAGCAGTGCCCGTACCACAACCTGACCTTCCCGACCGGCCCGGCCAGCGACGCGCGTCGCGTGATCGCCGCATACCAGGCGACGTTCAAGCAGAACGCCGCGACGATCCCGCTCGTGTGGGCGCTCGGCGGCCACCTGAAGGCGCTGCTCGGCTTCTGGCCGCACATCACGATCCAGGCGAACAAAGGCGCCGGCAAGTCGACGCTCATCAAGCGCCTCGAGCGCTCGCTCGCGTTCACGATGTTTTCCGGGCAGTCGCTGCAGACCGAGTTCCGCCTGCTGACCAGCATCAGCCATACGAGCCACCCGGTCGGATGGGAAGAGCTGTCCGCGCGCCGGCAGGACGTGATCGACAAGGCGGTCGGCCTCCTGCAGGAGAACTACCAGTACACCGTGACACGTCGCGGCACCGACATGACCGAATACCTGTTGTGCGCGCCCGTGATGCTGGCCGGCGAAGACGTGCCCGTGCGCAGTCTGCTCGGCAAGCTCGTGCGCACGACGCTGACCGGCAAGCGCGGCCCGCTGATGCCTGACGACCTGCCGCGCTTCCCGGTTCGGCAGTGGCTCGAATTCCTCGCCGGCCTGGACAAGCGCGCCGTGTCCGACCAGTACGCGACGCTGCGCGACAAGGCGCTGGCCAACTGCCGCGCGAGCGGCGAGGACGACGGCGCCAAGCGGATGGCCGGCAACTATGCGGCAGTCGCCTTGGCCTGGCTCTACCTGTGCGAGTTCGCCGGCATGGACCCGAGCGAAGGCGACTTCCCGCGCGACCTGCTCGCCGAAATGAACGGCCACATCGCCGAGACGAGCGCCGATCGCGAGCCGTGGGTCTGGATCATGGAAACCGTGCTGTCAGAGATCGACGGCGGCAACTACAAGCACCCGTTCACGTTCGATACCGTCGACGGCGAGTTCTGCCTGCTGCTGCGCACCGGCCACGTGATGGACCACATCGCCCACACGAGCGCACTGCGCGACAAATGGAATGGCCTGCCGGTGAAATCCGATCGCGTGTTCAAGGCGCAACTCAAGCACGCCGGCGTCGTGGTCGGCGAGAAGGAAGTCGAGCGGCGCATCTACACCCGACGCGTGCCGTACCTCACGCCGATCTCGCTGGACCGCCTGGCCACGTTCGGCCTGCACGTGTCCATCCGTGAAGACCTGGCGACCGACGCACGACAAGGGGCCGCAGCGTGACGCCCTCTCAGCCGATGCGGCCGCAGCGCGGCCGTACCCCTTTCCTCCTTCTTTCTGGCCGCGTAGCGGCCCTGTATTCGAGTTTCGGATGCGTGCGTCGATGCGCGCAGCAATCGGCGCACGCCGTCACGCGGCCGCCGTGCTGTCCGCTTCCCCCCGTCCCCCCCGCAAGTCGAAACGGCCGGGCAACTACGCAAGCCTTGAGGGAGAGGGGGCGCCCGGACCGGTTTTTCCACAGGGAACGGGCAGGCAGCGCACGCGAATCGTGGTTTTCGGGGCTGTCCGCTCGTAAGTCTTTGATTGTTGAGAAGAGTGCCGCCATGAATCGCATTCGAATTGCCACTAGTCGATGCGGTTTTGCCACTAATCCGGTTTTTGCGCCGGCCACCGCCGTGCCTTTTTCTCTCCTCTTTAATTCATTGAAAAAGAAGAAGAAAGAATACGTAGAAGGGGCGGAAATTGACCGAAAAGCGATGCCACGAGTCGGGCACGTTTTGCCACGAGTCGCTGGCGCTGCCTATTTTTTAGGCCACGAGTCGGAAGGGGGTGCCATGTGTTTTTCATGGCAAATGATGGCAAACGAAAACCTTAAAAATCAGATGGTTACGTATGAATAACAGGGCATGCCACGAATCCACGAGTTGCTTTGCCCCTCCCCCCGCCGCGTCACGCTCGGGAGATAGCCCGATGAACACCGTGAACCTCGAACAAGCCGCCGCGCTGCTCGGTGCGCACCCTGAAACGGTGCGCCTCAAAGCGAAGGCTGGCGCGCTGCCTGGTCGGAAGGTCGGCAAGCGCTGGATGTTTTCGACAGTTGCCCTGCAGCGTTACCTCGCCGGAGAATGGATTCCGCGAGTTGTGCAGGGCGACCCGCAGGAGAAATTTGAATCATGTCGCTCTATAAACGCAGTAACAGTCCCAACTGGTATTACCGTCTCACCCCGCCTGGCGGCGGTCCGGTCGTACAAGGCAGCACTGGCACCAGCAACAAAGCCCAGGCGAAAGAGCTGCACGATCGGCTGAAAGTCGATCTGTGGAACCAGGCGCGGCTCGGCCACAAGCCGCGCTACACCTGGAACGACGCCGTCGTGCGGTACATCAGCGACCGCGAAGGGCTGTCGAGCCTGGAAACGTCGAAAACGCACCTGCGCTGGCTTGACCAACACCTGTCCGGCGTCGCGCTGGCCGACATCGACCGCAACCGTATCGACGCGATCGCTCTCGCCAAACGGAGAGAACCGAAGGTGATCCGCACGAAGCACGGGATCGTGACCACCGATGAGTACGTCAGCGCCGGCACCGTGACGCGCGTAATCGGCGTGCTGAAGGCCGTGCTGAACGCTGCCGTCGAGTGGGAATGGTTGGACCGCGTACCGGTCACGAAACGCACGAAGGTCGTGCAGAAGCGGATTCGCTGGCTCACGCCAGCCGAGGCCGAGCGGTTGCTCGCCGAGCTGCCGGATCACCTGGCCGACATGGCGCGCTTCGCGCTCGAGACCGGCTTGCGCCGCTCGAACGTGACCGGGCTGCAGTGGTCCCAGGTCGACATCGTTCGGCGCGTCGCCTGGATTCATCCGGACCAGGCGAAGGCGAAGAAGGCGATCACCGTGCCGCTTTCAGATGCGGCGATCGCCGTGCTGCTGCGCCAGCGCGCGAAGAAGCGCGCGCCCGAGTTCGTCGACAGCGTGTTCGTCTACCACGGCCGGCCGGTCTATCAGACCGTGACCGAAGCCTGGCGCAAGGCGTTGAAACGCGCCGGCATCCGAGACTTCCGCTGGCACGACCTGCGCCACACCTGGGCGAGCTGGCATGTGCAGCGCGGCACGCCGCTGCAGGTGTTGAAGGAGCTGGGCGGGTGGGAAACGCTGGAAATGGTGCAGCGCTACGCGCACCTGTCAGCGGACCACCTGACGCAGTGGGTGCAGTCGCACACGCAGGCCGCCGACCTGCACGTCGTCGCCGGCTGACTGTAATTTCACTGAAGTGGGAGAAACCGATGAAGTAGCGAAACTGCTGAGAGCCTTACTAGGCTTGGCGCGCCCGGCTGGGATCGAACCAGCAACCCCTGCCTTCGGAGGGCAGTACTCTATCCATTGAGCTACGGGCGCGTGAGACAGTGAAGCGACCCCATATACAGGCCGCCCACGATTGGCAAGACGGCAAGGATACCCGGTTTCCCAAGACGCGTCCACCTTGCCCGCCGAATCGCCGCCGGACGGCCCTGCGTGCGGGTAAACACGCGCCATCGCGCGGCTCGCCGTGATGTAAACGTTCCGTCTATAATCGTCCGTGCTTCATTGGACTGCCATTTTGCCGTTGCACCGCGCTCACAATTCCTATTCACGGAGACGAGGCAAGCATGAGCGAAGCACCCCACGAATCTCCCGTCAAAACCCCCGGGCAGCTGATTGCCGTCATCATCGCGTCGTTCGCGATCCCGATCGTCCTGATCGTCCTGTTCGCCAATTACGCGAACCATGCGTTCCGTTCCGGCGCCGGCACCGACGCGCTGTCCGACGAGCAGGTCGCCGCCCGTATCGCGCCGATCGCGAAGGTCGACGTGAAGGACGCCAACGCGCCCCGCACGTACAAGACCGGCGAGGAAGTCTACAAGGCCGTCTGCGTGACCTGCCACGGCACCGGCGCCGCCGGCGCGCCGAAGTTCGGCAACAAGGACGACTGGGCGCCGCGCATCTCGCAAGGCTTCGACACGCTGCTGAAGACGGCCCTCGCGGGCAAGGGCGCGATGCCGCCGCGCGGCGGCACGAGCCCCGACGACGTCAGCGACTATGAAATCGCCCGCGCGATCGTCTACATGGCGAACAACGACGGCGCGAACTTCCCCGAACCGGCCGCGCCGGCCGCCAACGCGGCGCAGCCCGCCAGCGGTGCACCCGCGTCGGGCGCCGACGCGTCGAACGCGCAAGCCGCCGCGGCCATGGCCGCGATCGCCGCGATCCCCAAGGCCGGCGAAAAACCCGCGGCCGCCCCGGCCAGCGCCGATGCGGCAACGGCCGGCAAGGCGCTGTACGCGTCGACCTGCCAGGCCTGCCACGCGGCCGGCGTGCTCGGCGCACCGAAGTTCGGCAGCAAGGAAGACTGGGCGCCACGCCTGAAGGACTCGATGGATACGGTCTACAACTACGCGCTGCACGGCAAGGGCGCGATGCCGCCGAAGGGCGGGTCGAACGCGTCGGATGCCGACGTGAAGGCGGCCGTCGACTACATGGTCAACGCGGCGAAGTAACGCGTCCGCACGGCCCTCCGTAAAAAACCCCCGCGACGCACGCGCATCGCGGGGGTTTCGTTTTGGTGCCGCCGGTTCGTCCGCCATCGTGCTTGCGGCGGCGCCCCGTCACTTCTGCAACAACGCCTTCAGGCTCGCGAGCCGGTCCTTCGGCGACATCGGCGCTTCTTCCGGCGTCGGCGGCGGCGCTTCGTCGAGCCCCATCTCGGGGATGAAGCGCGACGGTTCGCACACGACCGTCTCGCGCGCCCGCTTGCGCTTCTTGCACCAGTTCAGGTGCAGGCTGCGCTGCGCGCGGGTGATCGCGACGTACATCAGCCGGCGCTCCTCCTCGATTCGCTCGTTGTCGATCGGGCCGTCGTCGTCGCTGCCGCCGCGGTGCGGCATGATGCCTTCCTCGACGCCGACCAGGAACACGTGCGGATACTCGAGCCCCTTCGACGCATGGACGGTCGACAGCCGCACGGCGTCCGGATCCTCGTCCTTGCCCTCGAGCATCGACATCAGCGCGACGGTCTGGATCAAGCCGAGCAGGTTCTTGCCCGTGTCGGCGAGGCCGTCCGCGTTGTGGAAACCCTCGGCCTCACCGTCGACGGCCTCCGTCTCGGGCTTGGTCCCCTTGCGCTTCAGCCATTCGAGGAATTCGAGCACGTTCTGCCACTTCGACTGCGCCTGCCGCTCGTCGAACGCGTCGTACAGGTACGCCTCGTAGTGGATCGCCTCCATCATGTCGTCGAGCACGACGGTCGCGGGCTCCTTGTCCGCGCGCTCGGTCAGGCGCTGGATGAAGTCGCAGAACATCCGCAGCGGCTCGACCTGGCGCGCCGACAGCCGCGCCTCGATGCCGCCCATGTACACGGCCTCGAACAGCGACACCTTCGCCTGCCCCGCGAACGAGCCGAGCGCCTCGAGCGTCGTGTTGCCGATCCCGCGGCGCGGCGTCGTGACCGCGCGGATGAACGCGGGATCGTCGTCGGCGTTCGCGATCAGCCGCAGGTACGCGCACAGATCCTTGATCTCGGCCTTGTCGAAGAACGACTGGCCGCCCGACAGCACGTACGGGATCCGCTCGCGCCGCAGCACCTGCTCGAAGATGCGCGCCTGGAAGTTGCCGCGATACAGGATCGCGTAGTCGCGAAACTGCGCGCGCCGCTCGAACTTGTGCGCGGACAGCCGGAACACGACCGATTCGGCCTCGTGCTCCTCGTCGTTGCACGCCGTGACGGTGATCGAGTCGCCCATCCCGTGCTCGGACCACAGCTTCTTCTCGAACAGCTTCGGGTTGTTCGCGATCACGTTGTTCGCGGCGGTCAGGATCCGCACCGTCGACCGGTAGTTCTGCTCGAGCTTGATCACGTGCAGCTTCGGGAAATCCTTGCCGAGCTGCGCGAGGTTCTCGAGCGTCGCGCCGCGCCAGCCGTAGATCGCCTGGTCGTCGTCGCCGACCGCGGTGAACGCGGCGCGCGGGCCCGCGAGCTGCTTCAGCAACTCGTACTGGCACGCGTTGGTGTCCTGGTATTCGTCGATCAGCAGGTAGCGCAGCTTGTTCTGCCAGCGGTCGCGCACCGGCTCGTTCTTCGCGAACAGCTCGGCCGGCAGGCGGATCAGGTCGTCGAAGTCGACCGCCTGGTACGCGTGCAGCGTCGCCACGTAGTTGCGGTAGACCAGCGCGGCCTGGTGCTCGTCCTCGTTGGCCGCGATCGCCATCGCCTCGTCGGGCATGATCAGGCCGTTCTTCCACAGCGAGATGATGCTCTGGATCTTGCGGATCAGCCCCTTGTCGGTCGTGCCGAGCTGCTCCTGGATCATCCCGAAGCAGTCGTCCGAATCCATGATCGAGAACTGCGGCTTCAGCCCGACGTGCTCGGCCTCCTGGCGCAGGATCTGCACACCGAGCGAGTGGAACGTGCAGACGGTGAGCTGGTTGACCGGCACCTTGCGGCCTTCCTTGCCGGGCGTGGTGAGCGTCTTGCCTTCCAGCAGCTTCGACACGCGCTCGCGCATTTCGGCGGCCGCCTTGTTCGTGAACGTGACGGCGGCGATATGGCGCGGCTCGAAGCCTTTCGCTTCGATCAGGTGCGCGATCTTCTGCGTGATCACGCGAGTCTTGCCGCTGCCCGCGCCGGCGAGCACGAGACAGGGACCGTCGAGATAGCGCACCGCTTCATTCTGAGCGGGATTCAGGCCTGCGGACATGATGGCGGATGGTGTTGCTGGTTGACGGCGGAACGCCGGGAGGATGCCGTGCGCGACAGGCTGGCGAAGCAGGCGGACACGCGGGCAGGACGCGCATGTTAACACGTCGGCGGCGCGTATTTCGGGCGCGCCGCCTGACGGGCGCGGGCAGGCTTGCCGGGCGGGCGCCCCCTGTCCGTTCGGCGTGGTCGCGCCTGTCCGCTCGGCCAATCTGGCCCCGTCGGCGCCGCGATCGGACACAATACGCACTCCCCGGCACCACCCGCGCCGGCCCGCTTCAACTCGCCTGAATCGTCACCGGATCGACCTCATGGGATACCCGTTCGCCACCGCCGCCCTCGGCCCGCTGCTGTTCGTGCAGGGGCGCTACGTGCGCCGCGTCACGCCGCGGCTACCCGAGGCGGCCGGCCCGCGTGAGGGCGTGGCCGGCGACGGCCCGCCGCTGCGCGTGCTGGTGGTTGGCGATTCGGCCGCCGCGGGCGTCGGCGTGGCGACGCAAGACGACGCGCTCAGCGGGCAACTGGCGAACGCGCTGGCGGCCACGCACCGCGTGCGCTGGAAACTGCTCGCACGCACCGGCCTGACTACGCGGGAGCTGGTCAACTGGCTCGCCGCCGAGCCGGCCGAGCCGTTCGACGTGGCCGTCACGTCGCTCGGCGTCAACGACGTGACGGGCGGCGTGCCGCCCGCACGCTGGCTCGCGCAGCAGGCCGAGCTGGTGCGGCTGCTCACCGCGCGTTTCCAGGTGGGGCACGCGATCCTGTCGGCGGTGCCGCCGATGGAGCGCTTCCCGGCGCTGCCGCAGCCGCTCGCGTGGTATCTCGGCCTGCGCGCGAAGCGGCTCAACGCGGCGCTCGCCGGCTGGGCCGGCACGCAGCCGGACTGCACGTTCCTGCGGGTCGACCTGCCGCTCGAACGTCACCTGATGGCCGCCGACGGCTTCCATCCCGGCGCAGCCGCGTGCGCGGCATGGGCCGCGCAGGTGGCGGCGGCCGTGCGGCAGCGGGTGGGCGCATGATGCAGCACGCTCTCCGGCGGCAGGTTGGCCGCCACGGCTCGTCGCACGACGCGCAGCGCCGAAAGCCGCGAACAGAGCCGCGCGCCGAAAGCCGGCCAGTCGCACGCACGGCGCCCACTCCCGCGCAAATGCCGGCACTCCTTGCGCAGCCGCCGCATCACTTCGCGCATTTTGCCCGACGCGTCTGTGCAGGCAGCGGCGCCATGCCAAAATAGCCGGTCGTCTTCGCGCCGCTCCGGCGCGCCATCCTTTAGTTTCCTTCGCAGCCAGGAATTGCCATGTCGTCATTGCTCAGGATTGGTTTGATGGGTTTCGGTTTCGCCGGCGCGACGTTCCACGCGCCCGTGATCGCCACGAGCGGCCGCACTGAAGTCGCCGCGATCGCGACGGGTCAGTCCGATCGCGCGCACGCCGCGTATCCGGGCGCGCGCATCGTCCCCGATCTCGACACGCTGCTCGGCCTCGACGATATCGAATGCGTGGTGATCGCCACGCCGAACGACACGCACTTCACGCTCGCGCGCCAGGTGCTCGAAGCGGGCCGCCACGTGGTCGTCGACAAGCCGGTCACGCTCACCGCCGACGAGGCGCTCGCGCTCGCGCGGCTCGCGAACGCGCGCAGCCGGCTGTTCGCGCCGTTCCACAACCGTCGCTGGGACGGCGATTTCCTCACCGTGCGCCGCGTCGTCGAATCGGGCGAGTTGGGCCGCCTCACCTACTTCGCGTCGCACTTCGACCGCTTCCGGCCGACGCCGCGCACGCGCTGGCGCGAGGAACCGGCCCGCGGCGGCGGCCTGCTGCTCGACCTCGGCCCGCATCTGATCGACCAGGCGCTCGCGCTGTTCGGCACGCCGGAAACGGTGAGCGCCACCGTCAAGACGCGCCGCGACAACGGCACGGCGCCCGACTTCGTGCACCTGCTGCTCGGCTATCCGGACAAGGACGTCGCGCTGCATGCAAGCGCGCTGTCGGCGATCGAGCCCGCGCGCTTCACGCTGCACGGCACGCGCGGCAGCTACCAGAAGTTCGGGCTCGACACGCAGGAAGACCAGCTCAAGGCCGGCCTCACCGCGGACGACGTCGAATTCGGCGGCGGCAATCCGCCCGGCCTGCTGCGCGTGCTCGACGGCGACGTCGAGGTCGAGCGTCCCGTGCCGACGCTCGACGGCCAGTACGCGGAGTTCTACCGCGCGCTCGCCGCGTCGATCCGCGACGGCGCGCCGTTCCCGATCACCCCGCAGGACGCGGTCGACGTGATGACGATCATCGAGCTCGCCGCGCAGAGCGAACACGACGGCCGCCGGGTGCCGTTCGTGCGCCGTATCGTCTGACGGCAGCCGGCCGCTCCGCGCCGACCCGACCGCCATCCCGCGCCACGCGCCGGGCGGCGGCACCGCGTCCGCCGCCCCGCCGGCCCGGCCCCCAACATTCCGTTACAAATAGTGCGGGAACGAAAGTCAGCGGTCGCCCGGTCTGACGCGTTTCTCAAAAAGTCGATTCGACACTTATCCGTCAGGAGAATGTGATGCAACGGTTGATTCGCGCAGCGGCATGCTGCGTCCTGGTTTCCTCGCTCGCGGCCTGTATCGTGCAGCCGCAGCGGCCGGCCCGGCAGGCGCCTCCACCGCCGCGACCGAATCCCCAGGTCGTCGCGAACGACCGCCTGCAGGAGGTCCAGGGCCGGATCGACAACCTGCATCGCCGGATCGACGCGCGCGTGAACGGCGGCTACTACCCGCCGCCGTATGGCGCCCAGTTGCACCACCGCCTCGACGTGATCCGCCGGGAAGCGAACGACATGTCGGCCCAGCACAACGGCGGCCTGTCCGGCGACGAGCAGCGGGTGCTGAACCAGGAACTCGACACGGCCGCACGCGCGATCGGCGAGTAACGCGCCGGCGCCTGCCGGCGCGGATGAAGCGGCGGCGCCGGCTGCCGCCGCTTGTCGCGAAGCGACATTCTTTTGCTCAAATTGACAATGCCCACCCGCTCGCGTACAGTCGCCCGCACGCGTCGGGAGAGCGTGTGACCGGGTCGTTGCGACACCGGTTGCGCCGCCGAAGGGGCACACCCGCAAACTCTCAGGCAAAAGGACCGACCGCGTCGGGGAGCACCACGCTCCCCGCACTCTGGAGAGCGGCAGTAGCCCGCAGCGCCTTGGCTGCGCGGGCAAGCTGCCCACCGAAGGGGCGCGCGTTCGCCGGGCTTTGCCCGCAGCGCAATCTCTCAGGTATCGAGGACAGAGGGGCATGTACCGGATCGCTCGAGGCCATCGGCCGCGGCGGTCGGCACATGGCCGTTCTGATCCGCGCGCAAGCGCCTTGCCTGAGGCCTCGATGACTGCACTGAATCACACCCCGCTCAACGCCGCGCACCGCGCGCTCAATGCCCGCATGGTCGACTTCGGCGGCTGGGACATGCCCGTCAACTACGGCTCGCAGATCGAAGAACACGCAGCCGTGCGCACCGACGCCGGCATGTTCGACGTGTCGCACATGTGCGTCGTCGATTTCACCGGCAGCCGCGTGCGCGCGTTCTTCGAACATGCGATCGCGAACCACGTCGGCAAGCTCAAGACGCCCGGCAAGGCGCTCTACTCGTGCCTGCTCAACCCGCAGGGCGGCGTCATCGACGATCTGATCGTCTACTACTTCACCGAGGAATTCTTCCGCGTGGTCGTCAACGCCGGCACCGCCGAGAAAGACATCGCGTGGTTCAACCAGCTGAACGAGCAAGGCGGCTACGGCCTGACGATCGCGCCGCGCCGCGATTTCGCGATCGTCGCCGTGCAGGGCCCGAACGCCCGCGAAAAGGTCTGGGCGACGGTGCCCGCCGCGCGCGCCGCCACCAGCGAGCTCAAGCCGTTCAACGCCGCGCAGGTCGCCGGCACGCCGTTCGGCGATCTCACCGTCGCACGCACCGGCTACACCGGCGAAGACGGCTTCGAAGTGATCGTCCCGGCCGTGCACGTCGAAGCGCTGTGGCATGCCCTCCAGCAAAACGGCGTGCGGCCGTGCGGGCTCGGCGCGCGCGACACGCTGCGTCTCGAGGCCGGCATGAACCTGTACGGCCAGGACATGGACGACACCGTCTCCCCGCTCGACGCGGGCCTCGCGTGGACCGTCGACCTCACCGCGCCGCGCGACTTCGTCGGCCGCGCCGCGCTGGAAGCCAACGGCACGCGCGCCGCGTTCGTCGGCCTGATCCTGCAAAAGGAAAACGGCAAGGCGGGCGGCGTGCTGCGCGCGCACCAGAAGGTCGTCACGCCGCACGGCGAAGGCGAGATCACGAGCGGCACGTTCTCGCCGTCGATGCAGGAATCGATCGCATTCGCACGCGTGCCGACGGCCGTCCAGATCGGCGACACCGTCCAGGTGCAAATTCGTGACAAGAATCTTCCCGCGCGCGTGGTAAAACTGCCGTTCGTGCGCAACGGCAAGGTCCTCGCTGCGTAACGACCGGGAGGCGGCCGGCGCCGCTTCCCGGCCTGCCGGGAGATGGCGCCCGGCGCAACCCCATCCGGCGCACCATGGCGGCGCGCCAGCAAAACGAACACACCCTTTTATCCAGGAGCATCCGATGAGCAACGTCCCGGCCGATCTGAAATACACCGACGAACACGAGTGGATCCGCACCGAGGCGGACGGCACGCTGACGGTCGGCATCACCGATCACGCGCAGAGCACGCTCGGCGACATCGTCTTCCTCGAACTGCCCGAAGTCGGCAAGTCGGTGAACGCGGGCGACGCCGTCGGCGTCGTCGAATCGGTGAAGGCCGCATCCGACATCTACTCGCCGGTGTCCGGCGAGATCGTCGCCATCAACGAAGCCGCCACCGACTCGCCGGAAGACGTGAACGGCGACGCATACGGCGTGTGGCTCTTCAAGATCAAGCTCGCGGCCGGCGCATCGACCGACAAGCTGATCGACGCCGACGCCTACAGCAAGCTGATCGACTAATTTCCCTACCCGAACCGCGCGCGGCCGGGCAGCCGGCCCGCGCGGGACCAGAGTCACGCCATGAAGCTCGAACACCCGGACCGCCTGATGAACCGCACGCCCCTCTCGCTCGCCGCGCTCGAAACGCACGACGCGTTCGCCGAACGCCACATCGGCCCCGACGCCGCCAGCCAGCGGGCCATGCTCGACACGCTCGGCTTCGCGTCGCGCGCCGCGCTGATCGACGCCGTGATCCCGGCCTCGATCCGCCGCGCCGAAACGCTGCCGCTCGGCCCGTTCGCGCAGCCGAAGAGCGAGGCCGAAGCGCTCGCCGCGCTGCGTGCGCTCGCGGACAAGAACCAGGTGTTCCGCTCGTATATCGGCCAGGGCTATCACGACACGCACACACCGGCCGTGATCCTGCGCAACGTGCTCGAAAACCCGGCGTGGTACACGGCCTACACGCCGTACCAGCCTGAAATTTCCCAGGGCCGCCTCGAGGCGCTCCTGAACTTCCAGCAGATGGTCGCCGACCTCACGGGCCTCGCGATCTCGAACGCATCGCTGCTCGACGAAGCCACCGCCGCGGCCGAAGCGATGACGCTGCTGCAGCGCACCGGCAAGCCGAAGTCGAACGTGTTCTACGTCGCCGACGACGTGCTGCCGCAAACCCTCGAAGTGATCCGCACGCGCGCGCTGCCGGTCGGCATCGACGTGAAGACCGGCCCGGCCGCCGAAGCAGCTCAAGCGAACGCGTTCGGCGTGCTGCTGCAGTACCCGGGCGTGAACGGCGACGTGCGCGACTACCGCGCGCTCACCGACGCGATCCACGCGGCCGGCGGCCACGTGGTCGTCGCGGCCGACCTGCTCGCGCTGACCGTGCTGACGCCGCCCGGCGAATGGGGCGCGGACGTCGCGATCGGCAACACGCAGCGCTTCGGCGTGCCGATGGGCTTCGGCGGCCCGCACGCCGCCTACATGGCCGTGCGCGACGAATTCAAGCGCCAGATGCCGGGCCGCCTCGTCGGCGTGACGGTCGACGCGCAGGGCAAGCCCGCGCTGCGCCTCGCGCTGCAGACGCGCGAACAGCACATCCGCCGCGAGAAGGCGACGTCGAACGTGTGTACCGCGCAGGCGCTGCTCGCGATCATGGCCAGCATGTACGCGGTCTACCACGGCCCGCACGGCCTGAAGACGATCGCGCTGCGCGTGAACCGCATCGCGGCGCTGTTCGCCGCCGGCGTGAAGCAGCTCGGCTTCGCGACCGTCAACGACACGTTCTTCGACACGGTGACGATCGACACCGGCGCGCGCACCGCGCAGGTCCACGAATTCGCGAAGGCCAAGCGCATCAACCTGCGCCGCGTGAGCGACACGCAAGTCGGCGTATCGGTCGACGAAACGACGACGCGCGACGACCTCGCCGATCTCCTCGACGTGTTCGCGCAGGCCGCGGGCGGCACCGCGCCGGCCGTCGACGCGCTGGACTCGGGCCTCGGCGGCGTCGCCGCGCTGCCGGCCGGCCTCGAGCGCACGAGCGCGTACCTGACGCACCACGTGTTCAACCGCCACCATTCCGAAACCGAAATGCTGCGCTACCTGCGCAGCCTGTCGGACAAGGATCTCGCGCTCGACCGCTCGATGATCCCGCTCGGCTCGTGCACGATGAAGCTGAACGCGACGTCGGAAATGCTGCCGGTCACGTGGCCCGAATTCGGCGGCATCCACCCGTTCGCGCCGGCCGAGCAGACCGTCGGCTACCGTGAAATGATCGACCAGCTCGAGCAGATGCTCGTCGCGGCCACCGGCTACGCGGCCGTGTCGCTGCAGCCGAACGCGGGCTCGCAGGGCGAGTACGCGGGGCTGTTGATCATCCACGCGTACCACGCATCGCGCGGCGAAGGCCATCGCGACGTGTGCCTGATCCCGGCATCCGCGCACGGCACGAACCCGGCGTCCGCGCACATGGCCGGCATGAAGGTCGTGGTCGTCGCGTGCGACGCGCAGGGCAACGTCGACATCGCCGACCTGAAGGCGAAGGCCGAGCAGCATTCGGCGAACCTCGCGGCGATCATGATCACGTATCCGTCGACGCACGGCGTGTTCGAGCAGAACGTCCGCGAGATCTGCGAGATCGTCCACGCGCACGGCGGCCAGGTGTACGTCGACGGCGCGAACATGAACGCGATGGTCGGCCTGACCGCGCCGGGCCAGTTCGGCGGCGACGTGTCGCACCTGAACCTGCACAAGACCTTCTGCATCCCGCACGGCGGCGGCGGCCCGGGCGTCGGCCCGGTCGCGGTCGGCGCGCACCTCGCGAAATTCCTGCCGAACCAGCGTTCGACCGGCTACGCCCGCGCGGAAGACGGCATCGGCGCGGTGTCGGCCGCGCCGTACGGCTCGGCGTCGATCCTGCCGATCTCGTGGATGTACATCGCGATGATGGGCGCGAAGAACCTGACCGCCGCGACCGAAACCGCGATCCTCAACGCGAACTACATCGCGAAGCGCCTCGCGCCGCACTACCCGGTGCTGTATTCGGGCCCGGGCGGACTGGTCGCGCACGAGTGCATTCTCGACCTGCGTCCGATCAAGGAAACGAGCGGTATCAGCGTCGACGACGTCGCGAAGCGCCTGATGGACTACGGCTTTCACGCGCCGACGATGAGCTTCCCGGTGCCGGGCACGCTGATGGTCGAGCCGACCGAGTCGGAATCGCAGGAAGAACTCGACCGCTTCATCGCCGCGATGATCGCGATCCGCGAGGAAATCCGCGCGGTCGAGGAAGGCCGCGCCGATCGCGAGGACAACCCGCTGCGTCACGCGCCGCACACGGCGGCCGTCGTCACCGCGAACGAATGGCCGCACGCGTATTCGCGCGAGCAGGCCGCGTACCCGGTCGCGTCGCTCGGCACGAACAAGTACTGGCCGCCGGTCGGCCGCGCGGACAACGCGTACGGCGACCGCAACCTGTTCTGCTCGTGCGTGCCGATGTCGGACTACGCATAACGCGCCTCGCACCGGAGCATCCGACCGTGACCCCACCGCACGCAGCCACCGGTTGCGTGCGGTTTTTACGTTCGCCGCCCGGCCAACCGTTTCACGCTCGCCCGCCAATCCGGCTAACATCACACGCGATCCAGCCAATGAAGGAGTTCCGCATGGTGCGTCCGATGTTTCCGGGCCATGGTGCAACGACGCGGCGGCCGCGCCCGCGCGCAGGCCGCTACGTGCCGATGCTCGTCGCATCGCTGTCGCTGGCCGCCGCCGGCCTCGGCCTGTCCGGCAGTGCGCGCGCGGCGATGAATTTCTGCGCGGCGCCGGCGCTGCAGTCGAGCGAGACGACGCACGCCGAGCCGGGTGTGCAGGCGCTGATCCGCAGCGTCGACGCGCGCATCGGCGAGCAGCCGAAGGCAATGGCGCGCGTGCACACCGAGGGCACGCTGCCGCATGAAGGCATCTACGACCAGAGCGAAGCCGCGCTCAAGGACATGGAGCTGATGCGCGATGCGGCGCTCGCGTGGCGCGTGACGAACGCGCCGCGCTACCTGCAGCTCGTCGACCGCTTCCTGTCCGCGTGGGTCTCCACCTACCAGCCGAGCTTCAACCCGATCGACGAGACGCGCTTCGAGAGCCTGATCGTCGCGTACGACATGACCGCGAGCGCGCTGCCGGTGAAGACGCGCAACGCGACGGCCGCGTTCATCGCGAAGCTCGGCGCCGGCTACGTCGCACGGGTCGACGCGCAGAAGCGCCCGCTCACCGGCACGTGGCGCAACAACTGGCAGAGCCACCGGATCAAGCTGATCGCGCTGTCCGCGTTCACGCTCGGCGACCGCAAGATGATGAACGCCGCGCAACGGCTGTTCGTCGAGCATCTCGCCGACAACATCGGGCCGGACGGCAAGACCTGGGATTTCGAGGAACGCGACGCGCTGCATTACGCGGTCTACGATCTGCAGCCGCTCGTGACGGCCGCGCTCGCCGCGCGCCGCTTCAACCGCAACTGGCTGCGCGAGCGCGGCGCGAACGGCGCGACGCTCGAGGCCGCGCTCGACTGGCTCGTGCCGTATGCGCTCGGCGAGAAAACCCACGAGGAATTCGTGAATTCGCCGGTGCCGTTCGACGCGAAGCGCCGCGAGGCCGGCTTGCCGGGCTACACGGGGCAGTGGGACCCGAAAAACGCCACCGAACTCTTTCATCTGGCCGCGCGGCTCGACGGGCGCTATGCCCGCGTCGCGCAGCAGCTTTCCCCAACGCCGCCCGCCTGGCTCGCCGCGTGCCTGCCATTGCAGGCGCGCTAGCACCATTCTTATAACAAGGCAGGTATCGAAATGGCAGTCAGCGTGTTTGACCTCTTCAAGATCGGCATCGGTCCGTCCAGTTCGCACACGGTCGGACCGATGCGCGCGGCGCTGATGTTCGTCCAGGGCCTCGAGCGCGACGGGCTGCTCGACGCGACGGCCCACGTGAAGGTCGAGCTGTACGGGTCACTCGGCGCCACCGGCAAGGGCCACGGCACCGACCGCGGCGTGATGCTCGGCCTGCTCGGCGACGCGCCCGACACCGTCGATCCCGACACGATCGACGCGCGGCTGGAAGCCATCCGCAAGACGAAGCAACTCGCGCTGCTCGGCACGCATCCGGTGCCGTTCGTACTGAAGGAGAACATCGCGTTCTACCGCCAGGCGCTGCCCGAACATCCGAACGGGATGAAGCTGCGCGCGAGCGACGCGAACGGCGCGGTGCTGGTCGAGCGCACCTATCTGTCGGTCGGCGGCGGCTTCGTCGTGACGGCCGGCGCGCCGAACACCAAGGTGCTGAGCGCGGCCGAGCAGATGACGCACCCGTTTCGCACCGGCGCGGAGCTGCTCGCGCTGACCGCGTCGACCGGCAAGTCGATCGCGCAGCTGATGTGGGAAAACGAGCGCGCGTGGCATACCGACGAGGAAACGCGCGACGGGCTGCTGAAGATCTGGGCCGTGATGCAGTCGTGCGTGTCGCGCGGCTGCGGGATCGGCAATCCCGACGCCGACGGCAACCTGCCCGGCCCGTTCCAGGTCAAGCGCCGCGCGCCGCAGCTGTACCGCACGCTGACGGGCAGCCCTGAGCGCGCGCTGCAGGATCCGCTGTCGATGATCGACTGGATCAACCTGTACGCGATCGCGGTCAACGAGGAAAACGCGGCCGGCGGCCGCGTCGTCACCGCGCCGACCACCGGCGCGGCCGGCATCATCCCGGCCGTGCTGCACTACTACACGCGCTTCACGCCGGGCGCGAACGAACAGGGCGTGATCGACTTCCTGCTGACGGCCGCCGCGATCGGCATCCTGTACAAGCTCAACGCGTCGATCTCGGGCGCGGAAGTGGGCTGCCAGGGCGAAGTGGGGGTGGCCTGCTCGATGGCGGCCGGCGCGCTCGCGGCCGTGCTCGGCGGCACGCCGCAGCAGGTCGAGAACGCGGCCGAGATCGGGATGGAACACAACCTCGGCCTGACCTGCGACCCGGTGGGCGGGATGGTGCAGATCCCGTGCATCGAACGCAACGCGATGGCGTCGGTGAAGGCCGTCAACGCGGCGCGCATGGCGCTGCGCGGCGACGGCTCGCACTACGTGTCGCTCGACTCCGTGATCAAGACGATGCGCGAGACGGGCGCCGACATGAAGACCAAGTACAAGGAAACGTCGCGCGGCGGGCTGGCGGTGAATATCGTCGAGTGCTGATGCGGAAGCCGGCGGTGGCGCGGGGCCGCCCGATACCCTGCTTTGCCACCGGACCTGGCGCCCGACGCTAGTCGTTCAGCCAGTTCTCCAGTCGCACCCCCGGATAGCTGACGAAATCCCGCTCGTTGTTGGTCACCAGGACGACATCGAGCGACACCGCATGCGCGGCGATCAGTTTGTCGAGGTGATCCTTCTTCCGCTCGCGGGTGGCCTCCCGGACCGGACCATACGCTTGGGCTGCCGCGACGTCGAAAGGCGCGACGGGGATATCCTCGATCAACGCAGCGAGATGGCGGCGCTCCCGGGCAGGCCTCGCGCATGCGGTCACGCCGTATTCGAGCTCGGCATAGGTGATCGCCGACATGACGACGTCGCCCGTGTAGCACTGCGCAAACCGTCTCGCGACCTGCTCCGGCTGATTTTTCATCAGATAGATGCACATGTTGGTGTCGAGCATGAAGCGCGGCATCACAAACCCTCGCGTTCGGCCTGCTCGTGGTCGCCACGCCCTTCTGTCATGAAGTCAGGCCCGAATTTCGCGAACTTCTCCAGTACCTGGGTCAAAGGCCGCCGCATCGGCCGAATGCGGATTTCGTCACCGACGCGTTCGATTTCCAGTTCGATATCGCTGCGCTCATAGGCAAGGTCCGCAGGAATACGCACAGCCTGCGAGTTGCCGTTCCGAAATACCCTCGTGGTATGCATGTCGATCTCCGACCGGATGTACATTGTATGTACATTATCCGATGCGGGCCGAGATGTAAATCCATGTGTGTACATAAGCCTCCATGGCATTCCGCTCGACGCGTCAGCATCAACGCTACCGCTGAACGCCGACATGCGATTCAGCGTCCGGCTGAACATCCGTAGCGCTCACTTTCCCCTGTCGCACTAGCGTGCACAAGCTGGCCGTTCAGCCAATCGAAGCCGACGCGCCCTCGCCGCCCCCTCAGCGCTCCGACACTTTTCAGCGGCCGGCGTACCGGCGCCCGGCCAACCGGCGTAAGCTGTACGTCCCGCTACCCAGGGAGACGGCAGCCCATGTCGCATTCCAAGGATCTCGAGCCGCGCGCCACCACCGGTGCGCGACTGCTCGTCGATGCGTTGCTCGCCAATCACGTCGAACGCGTGTTCTGCGTGCCGGGCGAGAGCTTCCTCGCCGTGCTCGATGCGCTCGCGGACGACACCGCCCGCATCCAGACGGTCGTCTGCCGCCACGAGGCGGCCGCCGCGAACATGGCCGAAGCGGTCGGCAAGTTGACCGGCCGCCCCGGCATCGCGTTCGTCACGCGCGGGCCCGGCGCGACCCATGCGTCGATCGGCGTGCACACCGCGTTCCAGGATTCGACGCCGATGATCCTGTTCGTCGGCCAGTGCGCACGCGAACACCTCGACCGCGAAGCGTTCCAGGAAATCGACTACCGCCGGATGTTCGGCCAGATGGCCAAATGGGTCGCGCAGATCGACGACCCGCGCCGCATCCCCGAATACCTGAGCCATGCGTTCCACGTCGCGACGTCCGGCCGGCCCGGCCCGGTCGTGCTCGCGTTACCGGAGGACGTGCTGTCCGACGCGTGCGCGCCGCAGCCCGTCGTGCCGGCCGCGAAACGCATCGCGGCCGCGCCGTCGGCCGCGCAGCTCGACGAAGTGCGCGAGCGGCTCGCGCGCGCGGAGCGGCCGTTCGCGATCGTCGGCGGCAGCGGCTGGACGCCGGATGCCTGCGCGAACCTGCGCACCTTCGTCGAACGCTGGCAATTGCCGATCGCGTGCGCGTTCCGCTTCCAGGACACGATCGACAACGCGCACCCGAACTACGCGGGCGACGTCGGGCTCGGGATCAACCCGGCGCTCGCGAAACGCATCCGCGACGCCGACCTGCTACTCGTGATCGGGCCGCGCCTCGGCGAAGCGACGACCGGCGGCTACACGCTGCTCGACATCCCGAAAACGCGCCAGACGCTGATCCACGTGCATCAGGGCGCGGACGAGCTCGGCCGCGTATACGCCGCCGACCTGCCGATCGTGTCGGGCATGCCCGAGATCGCCGCGCCGCTGGCCGCGCTCGACCCGCCCGAGCGGCCCGCATGGGCCGGCTCGGCCGCCGACGCGCATCGCGCGTACCGCGAATGGCATGCGCCGCTGCCAATGCCCGGCGACGTGCAGCTCGGCGACGTGATGGTGCAGTTGCGCGAGCGCCTGCCGCACGACGCGATCCTGACCAACGGCGCGGGCAACTATGCGATCTGGCTGCATCGCCACTTCGCGTACCGGCACTTCCGTTCGCAGCTCGCGCCGACGAGCGGCGCGATGGGCTACGGGCTGCCGGCCGCGCTCGCCGCGAAGTCGCTGTACCCGGAGCGCGCCGTCGTCGCGCTCGCCGGCGACGGCTGCTTCATGATGGCCGGCAACGAGCTCGCCACCGCGATGCAATACGGGCTGAACATCGTCGCGATCGTCGTCAACAACGGCCATTTCGGCACGATCCGCATGCATCAGGAGCGCAACTATCCGGGCCGCGTGCATGGCACGGGGCTCACGAATCCGGATTTCGCCGCGTATGCGCGTGCGTTCGGCGCGCATGGCGAGACGGTCGAGCGCACCGCCGATTTCGCGCCCGCGCTCGAACGCGCGCTGACCTGCGGGCGGCCCGCGGTGATCGAGATCCGCATCCCGCAGGACGCCAGCACGCCCGCCGCGACGCTCGAACAGATCCGCGAGCAGGGCCGCCGCGCGCGCGGCGCATGACGACGGTGGACATGCGCGCCGCGCTGCCCGTCGCCGCACTGTCGCACGACGACGCGCTGGCCTGCCCCGGCACGCTGCTCGCGCCCGACGGCACGCTCGTCGCGCCGTACGACCTCGAATACGGCGACGTGCGCGCCGAAGGCTACGCGGCGGCCGCGCCAGCGCTTGGCCTGCTGCACGCCGCGCACCGGCCGTTCCGGCTCGATTACGGCGATGCGCGGCACGTGCACGTGATCAACGGGATGGGCGTCACGCTCGGCGATTCGGTGATCGGGCTGACGGCCGTCGCCGCGCTGCGTGCGGCCCATGCGCACCTGCGCTTCACGCTGTACCGGCCGGCGCGCGCGCCGCGCTATGTCGATGCGCTGTATGCGCTCGCGGCCGACGTCGTCGCGCCGTCGCGCGCATTGCCGTGCCCCGCCGAAGCGCTACGCGCCGACGCGCACTGCATCGACGTCGGCAATCACCTGTACTGGCCCGCGTTCGCGCGGCTGCCGATGATCGATTTCTTCCTCGATGCGCTCGGCGTCGATCCGGCCGCCGTGCCGGCTGCCGCGAAGCGCAACCGCTGGCTCGCGCGGCTATCGCTGCCCGCGCTGCCGGCCGAGTGGCAGCGGCCGTACGTGCTGTTCTGCCCGACTGCGAGCACTGCGGTGCGCAGCGTGCCGCCCGCGCTGCGCGTCGCCTTCGTGGAACAACTCGCGCGGCGGTACGGGCTGCCGGTGGTGGGATTCGGCCCGCTCGCGCATCCCGCTTACGTGGATATGAGCGGCGACGCGACCGACACCGCGCGCTTCATCGCGTGGGTCAAGGGCGCGAGCCTGCTGTTCGCGCCGGACACGGCCGCCGTGCATCTCGCCGACGGTTTCGACGTGCCGACGCTCGCGTGCTTCACGACGATCGGGCCGGCGCTGCGCGTGCGCGACTATCCGCATTGCGTGCCGGTCACGCTCGACGTGCCGGCCGAATTGCACGGGCTGCATCGCAGCGAGCGGCCGGAGGATCTGGCGGCGGTCGAAGCCGCGTACCGCGTGGTCGACTGGGATGCGCTGGCGTGGCCCGCACCGCGCGACGGGGCAGCGCCGGCCATCTGAGCGAAGCGGCGCGAGGCGAGCGCGACGATCGAACCGGCGGCAGCATGCGCACCGCACCGGCGCCGCTTCGGCTGCCCGCCTGATCCCGTCGGATTCGCACCGGCCACTCGGGCGAAGCCGGCACGGCGGCAAGCGGAACGGTCGAACCGCCAGCGCCGCGCCGGCCGCCCGGCTCGCCGCGCCCCTCACGCGCGATCGCGCAGCGTCTCCGACGGCCGCTTGCCGAACAGGCGCCGGTAATCGGTCGCGAACTGGCTCAGATGCCAGAAGCCCCACGCCTCCGCGACGTCCTGAACCGAGCCGGCCGCGCGCCCGCACAGGTCGCGCCGCGCGCCGTTCAGCCGCAGCGTGCGCAGGTAGGTCGCGGGCGCCATCCCGAGCACGTCCTGGAAGCAGTACTGCAGCGTGCGCCGGCTCACGTGCAACTGTTCGCACAGCTCGGGCACGCCGACCGGCCGCGTGCGGTGCGCGAGCACGTAATCGCGCGCCTGGTCGACGATCCAGCGGCGCGTCGACGGCGCGGCGCCGCTGCCATCGTCCGCCGGTTGCGCGCACGCATCGAACAGCGCGGCCAGCACTTCGGCCTGCAGGTCGTCACGCTGCGCATCGGGCAGCGGGCCGGCCATCGCCACCGCGCCGTCGAGCCGGCGGCCAAGCAGCGCGCACAGGCGTGCGAGCCGCGCGTCGCCGACCTGCATCACGCGCTGCGTGAACAGCCGCTCGTCGAGCGCGCGGTGCTCGACTTCCTCCGCGTAGCGGCGCAGCACGTCGCCGCGCACGACGACGCCGTAGATCGAGAACTGCGCGGGCGTCACGAGTTCGAATTCGACGTTGCCGGGCCGGAACGCGAGTGCGCCGGGGCCGATCCGGCATGCATCGACGCGCGCCGAGCCGTCGCACACGAGCGGGATGCCGAACCAGTAAGCGTCGCCGCGCACTTCGCACGCCTGGCGCAGCAGATGGCTGGTCGACTCGCGAAACAGCTTCATCGTGTCGAGCGGCAGCTCGGTCAGCGTGCCGACGAAGCGGCCGGCCGCGAGCTGGTCGTAGGTCTGCCGCCAGCCGATCAGGTTGCGCGCCTGCTCGTCCGCATCGTGCGCGACGCTGACGACGGCCTGCCCGGCGAACGCGTCGTCACCCAGCGCGCTGCGCCGCGTGTCCTCGGCGGTCGGTTCTTCCGTATACGCCACGTGTTGATTCATCGTGTCCTCCCTCACCTGCGCGGAACCCTGCGTATCACGCAAGTCCCGTGCCGAACCGCACGGCCGGGCGCGCAACCCGCCATTGCACGCCCGTCCGGCCGATGCACGCCATGCGGGCGCACCCGAAGGCGGCATGCCGCGCACGCGGCCGGTGCGATCCGCGCGGCGACCGCGCATGCGCGCCGCCGCGCGTGCCCGAGGCCGGCTACCGGCCCGGCTTCAGCCGCACGACCCGCGTGCCGCAATTGCCGTAGGCCTGCGCGATCGCCAGTTCGACGATCGCGCTGCCTGCCGCCCACGGCGCCGCGTCCGCTTCGGGCAGATCGGCGCGCAGCGTGGCGCGACCGTTGATCCGATAGCGCAGGCCGCGCACGAAATCGACGAACAGCAATCCGACGCCCCGGCCGTCGCAGGCGGCCGCGTCGATCCGGCCGCCGTCGCCGTCATGCGCGGCCGGCAACGCGAACCGCAGCGTCTTCGTATCGATCACGCGCACCACCGGCAGCAGATCGCCATTCGCGTCGCGCCGGCTCCGCACGATGTCGCAGGTCATCGATGCGCCGGCGCCGGAGGCCATGCCGACGAACATGAACGGTTGCGATTCGACGAACTGCCGCACGCCGACGCTCAATCGGGTGGTCACGACGTCGCTCATCCGCTCGGCTTCGTCGGCGACGCCGAAGCGGTGTTGCGCGTCGAGTTCGCCCGGGTGGAAGACCGGGTGACGCGGAAAGGATCGGGGCAGGTCTGCCATGCCGGGCCGGGGGTCGTCGCACACATTGGCGCGCCGTGCCGCCACGCGTGCGCGGCGGCCGGCAGCGTTGCCGGCGCCGGCTGCGCAACAAAGCGCGTCCGGCGCCGGCTGTCGAACAGGAAAATCGAACCGCGCGACGTGCCGGGCCCGACCGGCCCCGACACGTCGCCACGGCTTCGGCGATCAGAAGAACCCGAGCGCCTCGGCCTGGTAGCTGACCAGCAGGCATTTCGTCTGCTGATAGTTCGACAGCGCCATCTTGTGCGTCTCGCGGCCGATGCCCGACTGCTTATAGCCGCCGAACGCCGCATGCGCGGGGTACAGGTGGTAGCAGTTGGTCCACACGCGGCCGGCCTCGACCTCGCGGCCCATCCGGTACGCGCGCGTGCCGTTGCGCGTCCACACGCCCGCGCCGAGCCCGTAGAACGTGTCGTTCGCGAGTTCGATCGCTTCCTGCTCGTCCTTGAACGTCATCACCGACGCGACCGGCCCGAAGATCTCTTCCTGGAACACGCGCATCTTGTTGTTGCCGAGCAGCATCGTCGGCTTCACGTAGTAGCCCGTGCCGAGATCGGCGGCCGGCGCCGTACGCTCGCCGCCCGTCAGGCATTGCGCGCCTTCGCCGCGGCCGATGTCGATGTACGACAGGATCTTGTCGAGTTGCTGCTGCGACGCCTGCGCGCCGATCATCGTCTGCAGGTCGAGCGGGTGGCCGGACTTGATGCGCTCGACGCGCGCGACGGCCTTCTCGATGAAGCGTTCGTAGATCGATTCCTGAATCAGGATCCGCGACGGGCACGTGCACACTTCACCCTGGTTCAGCGCGAACATCGCGAGGCCTTCGAGCGCCTTGTCGAGGAACGCGTCGTCCTGGTCGAGCACGTCGGCGAAGAAGATGTTCGGGCTCTTGCCGCCCAGTTCGACCGTCGACGGGATCAGGCTTTCGGCGGCGGCGCGCAGCACGTGCTTGCCGACCGGCGTCGAGCCCGTGAACGCGATCTTCGCGATCCGCTTGCTGGTCGCGAGCGCTTCGCCCGCCTCCTTGCCGAAGCCGTTCACGATGTTGATCGTGCCGGCCGGGAACAGGTCGCCGATCAGCTCCATCAGCACGAGCACCGACGCGGGCGTCTGCTCGGCCGGCTTCATCACCACGCAGCAGCCGGCCGCGAGCGCCGGCGCGAGCTTCCACGCGGCCATCAGCAGCGGGAAGTTCCACGGGATGATCTGGCCGACCACGCCGAGCGGCTCGTGGAAGTGGTACGCGACGGTGTTGTCGTCGATCTCGGAGATGCCGCCTTCCTGCGCGCGGATGCAGCCCGCGAAGTAGCGGAAGTGGTCGATCGCGAGCGGCAGGTCGGCCGCCATCGTCTCGCGCAGCGGCTTGCCGTTGTCGATCGTCTCGGCCACGGCCAGCAGCTTCAGGTTCTTTTCCATCCGGTCGGCGGCGGCGAGCAGCAGGTTCGCGCGCTCGGCAACCGACGTCTTGCCCCACTTGCGGCGCGCGGCATGCGCGGCGTCGAGCGCCAGCTCGATATCGTCGGCGCCCGAGCGCGGGATGCGGCAGAACGGCTGGCCGTTGATCGGCGACACGTTCTCGAAATACTCGCCCTTCACCGGCGCCACCCACTTGCCGCCGATGTAGTTGTCGTATTGCTGACGGTACGGGTATTCGACGTCGAGGCCCAGTTGTTTCAGGTCAAACGGGTTCATACATGTCTCCTGTTCATCGTGCTTGTGTGAGTAGAGCGCCGGTTGGAATGCGCTGGTCCCGCTCATGCAACATGCGTGCCAAACGGAACGGGCGGCAACGGGCGCACGTCGATCGCGGCCGGCACGGGTTCGCACCGTGCGGTGTTCATGCCCGCAACACGGCCGGTGTACCGATTCTGAACACCGCGATTGCGCAGCCAGGGGGCCGGTGTTCGGAATTTCCACAGTGCGCGGCGATGCGCTGCCCGCGCACGCGCGTCGTGCCGTGTGGCATGTCGCTTGCGTGCCCGTTGCGGATCCACACGCCACGGCGCACGCGCCGACCGACACCATGACCGATCGCGGCCCGCTGACCGACGACGCCATCGCCTTCATCCGCGAGCAGGTTTTCCTGATCGTCGCGACCGCCGATGCGGCCGGCAACGCCGACTGTTCGTACCGCGGCCGCCAGCCGCGCGCCGACGGCTCGTTCGCGCCGCTCGTCGATATCCCAGACCGCCGCACGCTGGTGCTGCCCGACTTCGCGGGCAACAACCTGCTCAACACGATCGGCAACCTGCTCGTGAATCCGGCCATCGCGCTGCTGTTCGTCGATTTCGTGCGGCAGACGACCTGGCTCGTGCAGGGCCGCGCGACGCTCGACGAGGATGCGCAAGGGCGCGCGCATCTGTGGCCGGATGCGTTGCGCTATCTGGTGATCGAGGTGGAATGCGCACAGGCGCGCGCGGATGCGGGGCTGCCGCCGCTCGTGCTGGCGTGACGCGCGGCGGGGGAGGCTTTAACGAACGGACGACGCGGGCGCGGCGGCTGCGTAGTCCGGAAAGCCGATGTGCCGATGTGCCGATGTGCCGATGTGCCGATGTGCCGATGTGCCGGGATGCCGGGATGCCGAAGCGCCGATGCTCCGCCGCAGCGCAACGCTCAACGCCCGTGCGTCTCCGCACACGCCGGTTCGCTCCGGCTGCGCGTCGACGCTTCGGCCCGCGCGTGACCGTCCGCCTCGTCGCCCGTGTCGTCGACAACCGGCCGCCCGCCGAGAAACCCGAACACCACCACCGCGCACAGCACCGTGACGACGGCCAGCGCGGTCAGCAGCCGGTCGAACGCGTGCGCGTAGCTCGCGATCAACGCCGCACGGCCGACACCCGGCAACGCGGCAGCCGCGCCCGCGAGATCGCCGGTCGCGAGCCGCGCGGCGGCCCGCAGCGTCGCGTCCGGCGTGCCGGCAGCCCCTGCCGCGTGCGCGAGCCTCGTTTGCGCGAGCGCGGCCAGCACCGCGCCGACGATCGCCAGCGCGATCCCCTCGCCGGCCACGCGCGTCGTGCTGAAAATGCCCGTGGCCATCCCCGCGCGCTCCTTCGGCACGACGCTCACCGACAGCCCGTCCATCAGCCCCCACGGCATGCCGGCGCCGACGCCGATCGCGAGCATCGGCGCGATCGCCGCCGGCCCCGCGCCGCCGCGCAGCGCGATGCCGAGCCACACGAGCCCCGCCGCCGCGACCAGCAGCCCGAGCCCGGAAATCACGCCGCCCGACAGCCGGCGCGTGAGCGTCGCGGCGACGAGCGGCACGACCAGCATCGGCGCGGAGATCGCGAGCATCAGCCAGCCGGCGTCGATCTCGCTGAAGCCGTCGATGCCGATGAAGCGCAGCGGCAGCACGACGAGCAGCACGATGTAGCAGCAGCAGGTCGATACCGGCAGCACCTGCACGCCGACGAAGCGCGCGATGCGGAACAGCGACAGGTCGAGCATCGGCCGCGCGACGCGCGTCTCGATCGTCACGAACGCGCACGCGCCGAGCGCCGCGCCGGCCAGCAGCGCGATCACGAGCGGGCTCGACCAGCCGCGCGCGGGCGCCTCGATCACGCCGAACGTGAACAGCGTCAGCGCGGCCGTGAACGCGATCGTGCCGGGCCAGTCGAGCCCCGTCGCGTGCGGATCGCGCGATTCGTGCATGCGCGGCAGCCCGAACGCGAGCGACAGCACGCCGGCCACCGCGCTCGTCACGAAGATCGCGCGCCAGCCGTAATGCCCGATCAGCCCGCCGGCGAGCACGGGCCCGAATGCGAGCCCGATCCCGAACGTCGTGCCGAGCAGGCTGAATGCACGCGTGCGCGCCGCGCCGTCGAATTCCTGCGCGAGCGCGGCCGTGCCGCCGGCGAGCGCCGCGGCCGCCGCGAGCCCTTGCGCGGCGCGCAGCAGGTCGACCGCGAGGATCGACGGCGCGAACGCGAGCGCGACCGACATCAGCGTGAAGCCGCCGACGCCGATCGCGAACAGGCGCTTGCGGCCGAACTGGTCGGCCAGCGCGCCCGACGCCATCAGGAAGCTGCCGAACGCGAGCATGAATGCGTTGGTGATCCAGTTCATCGCGACCGGGCTGCCGTGCAGGTCGCGGCCGATCGCCGGCGTCGCGACCGCGCCGCCCGAAAACGACAGCGGCAGCGCGACGGCGGCCATGCAGACGGCGGCCAGCACCCAGGCGCGCCGGCGCGCCGCGTGGGCCGAAACGGCTGAAACAGGGTGATCCATCATCGCTCCTCGAAAAAGCCGGCGCGGATGCGCCCTCAGCGCGACAGAAGATAAATCGGATTCAATTCGCGAAAAACCACGCGAAGCTCCGCATATAACGGATTAAAATTCCGCAATCGCGCCAACTACCGTGCGTTGCCCCGCACACCGTTCGATTCGATGGAAAACCTCACCGGCATCGTCGCGTTCGTCCGTGCCGCCGAAGCGCTGAGCTTCGTCGCGGCCGGCCGTGCGCTCGGCATTTCGGCGTCCGCCGTCGGCAAGACGATCGCGAAACTCGAGCAGTCGCTCGGCGTGCGCCTGTTCAACCGCACGACGCGGCGCGTGACGCTCACCGACGAGGGGCGGCATTTCTACGCGCGCTGCCAGCGGATCCTCGAGGATTTCCGCGACGCGGAGGCAACCGTCACGGCGTCCGCGCAGCGCCCGCGCGGCAAGCTGCGCGTGAGCCTGCCGGTGATCGGCTACCGCTTCCTGCTGCCGGTGCTGCCCGAGTTCCGGCAGCGCTATCCGGACGTCGAGCTCGATCTCGATTTCAACGACCGGATGGTCGACGTCGTCGAAGGCGGCTTCGACGCGGTGATCCGCAGCGGCCCGCTGTCCGATTCGAGCCTGATGTCGCGGCGGCTCGGCCCGTTCGCGTTCGTGCTGTGCGCGACGCCCGCGTATCTCGCGCGGGCCGGCACGCCGCGCACGCCGCGCGAGCTCGAAGCGCACGACTGCGTGCGCTACTGCTTCCCGACCACCGGCAAGCTGCAGGACTGGGCGCTCGCGGCCGACGACGGCACGCCGCTCACGCTGCGCACCGCGATGACCTGCAACAACATGGAGGCGCTGCGCGGCGCCGTGCTCGCGGGGCTCGGCATCGGCTACATGCCCGACTTCCTCGCGCGCGACGCGCTCGAACACGGCGCGCTCGTCACCGTGCTCGACGACTACCGGATCGCGCCGGGGCAGTTCTCGATCGTGTGGCCGTCGAGCCGGCAGTTGTCGCCGAAGCTGCGCGTGTTCGTCGATTTCCTGTGCGAGCGGCTGTTCAGGTAGTCGCGCCGATCCGCTCCGCTTGCGCCGGCGGCAGCAGCGCGTCGCTGTCGTCCTTCAGCCCGACGCCCGTCAGCCCGAGGCGGCGCGCGTGCGTCATCAGGTAATGCAGCTTGTGCGCGGCGGCCGCGTGCGGCAGCCCTTCGGGCCGCACGTTCGAGATGCAGTTGCGCAGCGCGTCGTGACAGCCGACCTTCGGCGCCCACGTCAGGTACACGCCGAGGCTGTCCGGCGAGCTGAGCCCCGGCCGTTCGCCGATCAGCATCGCGACCACCTTCGCGCGCAGCAGCTCGCCGATCTCGTCGCCGAGCGCGACGCGCGCCTGCGTCGCGACCACCACCGGGCCGATCCGCCAGCCGTCCGCGTCGAGCTTCGGCCGCACGGCCTGCAACAGCGGCAGCGCCTGCTTCGCGGCCGCGAACGCCGACAGCCCGTCGCCGACCACGAACACGACATCGGGCGCGTCGTCGAGCGCGGCCCCGTAGCCGGCCAGCAGTCCGCGGCTGTCGTCCGACAGCTTGCGGCCGAGATCGGGCCGGCGCAGGTAGTGGTCGCGGTCGGGCGCTGCGCTCTGCACGCGCAGCGTCGGCAGCATGCCGGCCGCCTCGATCTCGCGCCGCAGCGCGTCCGCGTCGAGCGGCTGATGCACCGCGTCGCGCGCCTGCGCATGCGACAGGTTGAAGGCCAGCAGCGGCGCGGTCGGCAGGCTGTTGCCCGCGCGGCCGAGCGCGATCCGCGCGTTCGTGAACGACTTCAGTTGCGCCCACGGATTCTTCTCGACGGCGTCGCTCATGCGGAAATCCCCATCCAGTCGTTCGCGCCCGCGAGCAGCGGCACGCGTGCCGACGCCGCGCGCAGCGCGCCGTGCGCGTCGGCGATCTCCATCGTCTCCAGCCATTCCTCGAATTCCGGCGCGCGGCGCAGGCCGAGCACCTCGCGCACGTACAGCTGATCGTGGAACGACGTGCTCTGGTAGTTCAGCATCACGTCGTCCGCGCCCGGAATCCCCATGATGAAGTTGATGCCGGCCGCCCCCAGCAGCGTCAGCAGCGTGTCCATGTCGTCCTGGTCGGCTTCCGCGTGGTTCGTGTAGCAGATGTCGCAGCCCATCGGCACGCCGAGCAGCTTGCCGCAGAAGTGATCCTCGAGCCCCGCACGGATGATCTGCTTGCCGTCGTACAGGTATTCGGGCCCGATGAAGCCGACCACCGTGTTCACGAGGAACGGCTCGAACTTGCGCGCGACCGCGTACGCGCGCACTTCGCAGGTCTGCTGGTCGACGCCGAAATGCGCGTTCGCCGACAGCGCGCTGCCCTGGCCCGTCTCGAAATACATCAGGTTGTCGCCCACCGTGCCGCGCTTGAGCGCCAACGCGGCCTCGCGCGCTTCGGCGAGCAGCGCGAGCGAGATCCCGAAGCTCGCGTTCGCCTTCTCGGTGCCCGCGATCGACTGGAACACGAGATCGACCGGCGCGCCCTTCTCGATCGCCGCGATCGTGTTGGTCACGTGGGTGAGCACGCACGACTGCGTCGGCACGCCGTAGCGCTCGCGGAAGCCGTCGATCATCGCGAGCAGCTTCACGATCGCCGCGAGGCTGTCGGTGGCCGGGTTGATGCCGATCATCGCGTCGCCGCAGCCGTACATCAGCCCGTCGAGCATCGACGCGGCGATCCCCTTCACGTCGTCGGTCGGATGGTTCGGCTGCAGCCGCACCGACATCCGGCCGGCCAGCCCGACCGTGTTGCGAAAGCGGGTGACGACGCGGCGCTTCCTCGCGGCCGCGATCAGGTCCTGGTTGCGCATCAGCTTCGACACGGCCGCGACCATCTCGGGCGTGAGCCCCGGCGCGATCCGTTCGAGCGCCGCGCCGTCGGCCGCGGGCGACAGCAGCCAGTTGCGGAAATCGCCGACGGTGAGGTGCGAGATTTCGGCGAACGCGTGCGCGTCGTGATCGTCGATGATGAGCCGCGTGACCTCGTCGTCTTCATACGGGATCACCGCGTCGTTCAGGAACGCCTTCAGCGGCACGCCCGCGAGCGCGATCTTCGCGGCGACGCGCTCCTCCTCGCTCGCCGCCGCGACGCCGGCGAGCTGATCGCCGGAACGCAGCGGGCTCGCCTTCGCGAGCAGCGTCTTCAGGTCCGCGAAGCGGTACGTGCGCGGACCGATCGTCTCCGTATAGGACATCGTTCGAATCTCCTTGCCAAAAGCCGACGGCGCGCCCGTTCGACGGGGCGCGCCGGATGCCGTCAGGAACGGCCTTTCACGTTCATCGTCGTCACCACCGCGCTCACTCCTCCAGCAGCGCGTCGCCGGGCGCGCTCGCGCGCTGCGAACGGGTCGCGAGGAAGTACGCGTAGCCGACCGCGAGGAAGCCGACGAACACCAGCGCGACCAGCCCGTTGAAAACCACCATCGTACCGAGGCAGACGAGCGCGGCCAGGATCGCGAAGGCCGGGAAGATCGGATACAGCGGCGCGCGGAACGGCCGCTCCAGGTTCGGCTGCGAGCGGCGCAGCTTGAACAGCGCGGCCATGCTCACGATATACATCACGATCGCACCGAATACCGACATCGTCACGATATTCGCGGTGAGCGTCTGCCCGCCGAACTGGATCAGCTCGTCGCTGTAGATCGCGGCAATCCCGACCACGCCGCCCGCGAGAATCGCGCGATGCGGGGTCTTGAAGCGCGGATGCACCTTCCCGAGCCATTCCGGCAGATAGCCTTCGCGGGCCAGCGCGAAGATCTGGCGCGAATAGCCGAGGATGATCCCGTGGAACGACGCGACGAGCCCGAACAGCCCCAGCCACACGAGCATGTGCATCCAGCCGCTGTTCGCGCCGACGATGTACTTCATCGCCTGCGGCAGCGGATCGTTGATGTTCGCGAGCTTGGTCCAGTCGCCCGCGCCGCCGGCGAACACCATCACGCCGATCGCGAGCGCGACGAGGGTCAGGATCCCGGCCACGTAGGCGATCGGAATCGAGCGCTTCGGATTCTTCGCTTCCTCGGCGGCCATCGCGACGCCCTCGATCGCGAGGAAGAACCAGATCGCGAACGGAATCGCCGCGAACATCCCGTGGAATGCGCCCACGCTGAAGTGATCGGCGCCCGACCAGCCGCCCTTCGTGAAGTTGCTCCACGAGAAGCCCGGCGACACGACGCCCATGAACACCAGCAGCTCGAAGATCGCGAGCAGCGTGACGACGAGCTCGAAGGTCGCCGCGATCTGCACGCCGACGATGTTCAGCGCCATGAACACGAGATACGCGCCCATCGCCGCGTGTTTCGGTTCGAGCCCCGGAAACTGCACGTGCAGGTACGCGCCGATCGCGAGCGCGATCGCGGGCGGCGCGAACACGAACTCGACGAGCGTCGCCGCGCCGGCCAGATAGCCGCCGGTCGGGCCGAACGCGCGGCGCGCATACGCGAACGGGCCGCCCGCGTGCGGGATCGACGTCGTCAGCTCGGTGAAACTGAAGATGAAGGTGGTGTACATCGCCGCGACGAACAGCGCGGTGATCACGAAACCCAGCGTGCCGGCGCTCGCCCAGCCGTAGCTCCAGCCGAAGTATTCGCCGGAAATCACCAGGCCGACCGCGATGCCCCACAGTTGCCAGGTCCCGAGCGTCTGCTGCAGCGCGGGCTGGCCGGCGGACTTGGCGCCGGCGGCGGGCCGGCCATTCGACTCTGCTTTCATCGGACTCTCTCCTCAAAGGCGCCGGCCTGCGGGCCCGCGCGACTGAGAATCGATGCTAGAGAGTCATTAAACGACGTGTTATCGAAATTCGGCAAAGATCGCGGCTGACATTTCGCTTGCGGAAATGCTTGCGGACACGCTGGCGGTACCGCTCGCGGCAACCTCGGCCGCGCGCGTTGCCACGCCGATCCGGCCCGCGCGATGCGGGCCGGATCGGCCATGCCGGCCGGCGTTACTGGCCGCCGCCGCGCTGATTGAACCAGCGGTCGAGCAGCTTGCCGGCCGCTTCCCGGCCGCCGAGGCCGAACGACAGCGCGACGGCCACCGCGATCGCGCCGAGCACGAGGCCGAACGCGAGCTGGACGATTTCGTTCGCGATGCCCATCGCGCGCAGCCCCATCGCGAACACGAGGCCGAGGATCGCGAATTGCGCGATGCGCGCGAACAGCACGCTGTGCTCGCGGTCGGCCTGCTCGATCACGCGGCGCGCGAGGCCCGCGAGCCACACGCCGATCACGAGGATCACGCCGCCCATCAGCACGTGGCCGCCGAATTCGATGAACAGCGTGACGACGTCGCGCACCTGCGTGAAGCCGAGCCGGTTCGCGGCCTCGACCGACGCGAACAGCATCGCGAAGAACACGATCAGCCGCGCGACCAGCACCGACGGCTGCAGGATGCCCGAGAACACGCGCTCGACACCGAGCACGGCCGGCAGCCCGTCGACGCCGGCGGCTTCCAGCAGCTTCTGCGCGAGCGACGCGACGAAGCGCGCGAAGTAGAACGTGACGAGCACGATCACGATCGCCGCGACGATGTCCGGCACCGCGCCGAGGAACTGGTTCAGCATGTTGGTCGCGGGGATCGAGATCGCGTCGATCTTCAGCGCGTCGAGCGCGGAGATCAGCGTCGGCACGAACACGAACACGTAGACGATCGTGCCGACCAGGCTCGACACGCGCACCGGCGTCGGGCTGTCGATGCCTTGCGTGAGGCGATCGGCGCCGGCGGCGACCAGCAGGTTCGTCACGAGGCCGCGCAGCACGCGCGCGACGATCCAGCCGACGAAGCCGATCGCCGCGGCGGCAAAGATGTTCGGCACGATCGCGAGCAGCTTGTCGACCATCCCCTGCACCGGCGAGAGCAGGCCCGACAGCGCGAACGACGCGAGGATCGCCGGCAGGAACATCAGGATCACGAGCCAGAACAGCACGTCGCCGAGATAGCCGCTCATCGGCTGCATGCCGGCGCTTTCGGACAGCGTGGCGTCGACCTTGCTCGCCTTCAGCGCGCGGTTCGCGAGGCTGCGCAGCAGCGACGCGATCAGCCACGCGATCAGCGTCAGCGCCGCGCCGCCGATCAGGTTCGGCAGGTAGTTGACGATGTGCGTGACGAGCAGCGAGAACGGATTGGAGACCGCGTACAGGTTGAGCACGTTGAAGATGCCCACCGCGGTGACGAGCAGCACGAGCCAGAACAGGCCGCTGGCGATGATGCGTTCGACGCACGCGCCCTGACCCGTGCTGTCGGTAATCCGCTGATCGACCTTCAGCGCGTTGAGCAGCCGGAGCGCGCCGGCCCGCACCGCGACGGCGATCAGCCAGCCGATCACCAGGATGCCGATCGCGCCGGCGATCTTGGGCAGGTATCCGCCTAGCGTGGCCTGCAGCGACGTGATGAAGCTGGAAGCATCCATTTCTTCTTCTCCCGAAAACGTGGTGTGACGATTGAACATCGACGAACGACCTGCGTAATTCGAAAAGCATGCTGCCCCGTCCGAGCAACTTACCCGAGAAAAATGACGCGTTCACCCGATTTCACCGTCTTTAACTTTAGTCGGTGATCCCGGAGGGGCAAGACCCTATTTCGTCGGGAATCAAAAAGGGGCGAATCGTTGGGTGTCCGACATTTCCGCAAGATTTGTCCATTCGGCCCGTGCTGCCGTGGCGTCGGTTCCAGCCCGGACACGCCGATGACCCCAGCCGACACCAAAACCGATCCGCCCGCGTGGGTGCGCTATGCGGGAAGCGTGGCGCGCGTCCATGCATACATCGGCGCGCATCTCGACGGCCCGCTCGACCTGAACCGGCTCGCCGAAATCGCGTGCCTGTCGCCGTATCACTGGCAGCGCGTCTACCGCGCGCTGTACGGCGAATCGATCGTGCTGACGGTGCGACGCATGCGGATCGTGCGGGCATCCGAGGATCTGGTCTGCACCACGCGGCCGCTCGACGAGATCGCGCGGCGCGCGGGCTACGGTTCGACGCACGCGTTCGCACGGGCGTTTCGCGACGCGTACGGCGTGCTGCCCGCGCAGCATCGGCGCACGGGCACCCACCGGCCGATTTATCCACTACAGAGAGGCGAGGCAGACATGTTCAAGCACGAGGTCGAGATCCGGCGCCTGCCGGAACTGCGTGGCTACGCGGTGGCGCACACTGGCGCGTACATGAAGGTCGGCGATGCGTTCGGGCAGATCGGCGCGTGGGTCGGGCAGCACGGGCTGATCGGCCCGGGCGCGAAGATGATCGGGATCTTCTACGACGATCCGGACACGACGCCTGAAGCGCAATTGCGCGCGAAAGCGTGCGTCATGCCGGCCGACGGCGCGCCGGACGTCGCGCCCGTGCCGCCGGTCGAGCGTGCGACGATCGCGGGCGGTGAATACGCGGTGCTGTTGCATACGGGGCCGTATGCGGACCTGAATACGGCCTACCAGTGGCTCTACGGCGACTGGCTGCGTCACTCGGGCCGCGAAGCCGCCGACGCGCCGCCGTTCGAGTTGTACCTCAATACGCCGATGGATACGGCGCCGGCCGACCTGCGCACCGAAATTCACCTGCCGCTTCGCTGAGCGACGGATACGTCGTGGCGCCGTGTATCTGAACGGACCGCGACGATATTGCGGTGCGAGCATGCCCGGGACGACATCGGGCATGCCGGTGCGCCGGCTGTCGAACGAAGCGCGCCGGCCTGTGCGTATGCTCGGCCGGCGCGAACGTGCGGATAGCTTCAGGCAGCCTGCGTCCCGCAGCCGGGACAGAAGCGCGCGTCGGCCGCCAGCGCCGCGTGACAGCGGCTGCAGGCGCTGCCGCGTTGCGCCGCGCCGCACTGCGTGCAGAAGCGAGCATCGGCTGCATTGAGTGCGCCGCAGCCCGCGCAGGCGAGCTGGCTCAGCGGCATGTTGCCGTCGTGGCCGCGTTGCCCGTTGCCGGCATCGGCCGCCTGCCAGCCCCAGCCCCAGCCGTGGCGGTCGCGGCCGCGCGCATCGTGGCCGCCGTGCCCGCCCTGGCGCGCGCCGCCGTGATGCGCGCCGCCGTGGCCCCCGTTTCCGCTATTGCCGTTGCCGTGCCCGCTGCCATGACCACCGCCGTGGCCGCCAAGAATCCGCTTCAGAAAATTCATCGTCCGCGCCTCAACGCGTGGCCCGGGCGTCGCCGAACGCCCCGGAGGACGACAGCAGCCGCAAGCCGTTCGCCACGACGATCAGGCTCGCGCCCGCGTCGGCGAAGACCGCCATCCACATCGTGCCGAGCCCCGCGACCGTGAGGCCGAGGAAGACGACCTTCACGCCGAGCGCGAAGCCGATGTTCTGCACCAGCACGCGGTGCGTCGCGCGCGACAGCCGCACGAACGCGGGGATCTTGCGCAGGTCGTCGTCCATCAGCGCGACGTCGGCCGTCTCGATCGCGGTGTCGGTGCCCATCGCGCCCATCGCGAAGCCGATGTCGGCGCGCGCGAGCGCCGGCGCATCGTTGATCCCGTCGCCGACCATCCCGACCGCGCCCGCGCCGCCCGCCGACAGTTCCTCGACCGCCGCGAGCTTGTCTTCCGGCAACTGGTTGCCGCGCGCGTCGTCGATGCCGGCCTGCTGCGCGATCGCCAGCGCGGTATGCGGGTTGTCGCCCGTCAGCATCGCGGTGCGGATACCGAGCGCGTGCAGATCGGCAATCGCGTCACGGCTCGTGTCCTTGATCGTGTCGGCCACCGCGAAGATGCCGAGCACGCGCGTGGCGTCGACCAGCACGACGACACTCTTGCCCTGCCGCTCCAGCGCGTCGAGCTTCGCCTCGAGCGCCGTCGAGCAGCGCTCGAGTTCCTCGACGAGCCGGTGATTGCCGAGCCAGTAGCGCGTGCCGTCGATCGTGCCGCGCACGCCGCGCCCGACGATCGCTTCGAAGTCCTGTACGTCGGCGAATGCGGTCGTGCCGGCGTCGCGGGCCGCCGCGGCAATCGCCTGCGACACCGGGTGATCGGAGCGCGCCGCGAGGCTCGCGCCGAGGTGCCGCACGCGCGCCGCGTCGACGTCGTCCGCATGTACGTCGAAGTCGGTCTGCACCGGCTTGCCGTGCGTGATCGTGCCGGTCTTGTCGAGTGCGAGCCACGCGAGCTTGCGGCCTTCTTCCAGATAGACGCCGCCCTTCACGAGAATCCCGCGCCGCGCCGCGGCCGCGAGCCCCGACACGATCGTCACCGGCGTCGAGATCACCAGCGCGCACGGGCACGCGATCACGAGCAGCACGAGCGCGCGGTAGATCCAGTCGTGCCACGCGCCGCCCATCACGAGCGGCGGCGCCACCGCGACCAGCAGCGCGACCGCGAACACGATCGGCGTATAGACGCGCGCGAACTGGTCGACGAAGCGCTGCGTCGGCGCCTTCGCGCCCTGCGCTTCCTCGACCGCGTGGATGATTCGCGCGAGCGTCGAGTGGGCCGCGACGGCCGTCACGCGGTAGTCGAACGAACCCGACTCGTTGATCGTGCCCGCGTAGACGGCGTCGCCGGCGGTCTTGTCGACGGGCAGGCTCTCGCCGGTGATCGGCGCCTGGTTGACCGTCGAGCGGCCGGCGACGACTTCGCCGTCCAGCCCGATCCGCTCGCCCGGCTTCACGCGCACGACCGCGCCGAGCGCGACCTGCGCGGCCTCGATCGTGCGCCACGCGCCGTCGGCCTGCTGCACGGTCGCGGTGTCCGGCGCGAGCTGCATCAGCCCCTGGATCGCATTGCGCGCGCGATCGAGCGACTTCGCCTCGATCAGCTCGGCGATCGTGAACAGCACCATCACCATCGCGGCTTCCGGCCACTGGCCGATCGCCATCGCGCCCGTCACCGCGATGCTCATCAGCGCGTTGATGTTCAGGTTGCCGTTGCGGATCGCGATCCAGCCCTTCTTGTACGTGGTGAGCCCGCACGCGAGCACCGCGGCGAGCGCGAGTGCAGCGGACAGCCACACCGGCAGCCCGGCCCAGGTCGCGCCTTCGGACGCGATCGCGGCGACGCCGGCGAGCGCCAGCGGCCACCACGGTTTCGCGGGCGGCGGCGCGATGGGCGCGGCCGTTGCGTCGGCCGACGCCGCTTCCGGCGTCATCCCGAGCGAGCGGATCGCGCTTTCGATCGCGGGTTGCGCGCCGGGCACGTGCTCGACGCTCAGCATCCGCTGCATCAGGTTGAATTCGAGCGCCGATACCTGCTCCATCCCGCCGAGCTTCTTGCGGATCAGCGTTTCCTCGGTCGGGCAGTCCATCTGCATGATCCGGAACGCGGAGCGCACGTGGCCCGACGCGGTCGCCTGCGCGACCGGCAGCGGCGCGAGCGTCAGCGCGGCGGGTGCGCAGCAATCGCCGGCCGCGTGGTCGTGGTCGTGGTCGTGGTCGTGGTCGTGGTCGTGGTCGTGGTCGTGGTCGTGGTCGTGGTCGTGGTCGTGACCGGCATGGTCGTGCGAACACGTGGCGCCATGCTGATGCGTATCGTCACGCGCCTCGTGGTGATCGTGGTCATGCTCCCTGTCGCCATGTGCAGCGTGATCGTGCCCGCGGCCATGATCGTGATCGTGTTCATGGCCGTGCGCGCGCTCGCCGGCCGCCGGCACCGCATCGGCAACGGTCGCCGTCTGCGTGTCGCGCGTATCGGCGCAGCACGCATCGGCGCCGCCGGCATGACGGTGTCGTGGGTCGTGGGGACGCTGGGCGTCGGTCATGACAACCTCCTTTGATGGCTTGACGGTGTAGAGTTAACACCCTGAAGCCACTACAAGGTCAACCCTTACACGGGAGAAAGGCATGAAGATTGGCGAACTGGCCAAAGCGGCCCGCTGCACGCCCGAGACGATCCGCTTCTACGAGAAAGAGGGCCTGATGCCCGATGCGGAGCGCACCGATTCGAACTACCGCAACTACACCGACGTGCACGTCGAGCGGCTGCGCTTCATCCGCAACTGCCGCGCGCTCGACATGGCGCACGACGAAATCCGCGCGCTGCTGCGGCTCACCGACACGCCGGCCGACCGCTGCGATTCGATCAATTCGCTGCTCGACGATCACATCGGACACGTCGATGCCCGCCTCGCGGAACTCACGCATCTGCGCGACCAGCTGACCGAATTGCGCCGCCAGTGCGTCGGCGAGCATTCCGTCGAGGAGTGCGGCATCGTGCATGGTCTCGCGACGATGGAAACCGTCGCACCGGCCGCGAAGCGCTCGCATCTCGGCTGAAAAGCCTTGTCAAATAAGATAGCCTCATCGAGAATAGTTATATTCTGACTAGATATAATTTAACTATTCATGTCCATGAGTCGCCCATCCCCGCTCGCGCTGGCCGTCCTCGCGACGCTCACCGAAACGCCGATGCATCCGTACGGGATGCTGCAGCAACTGAAGGCCCGCGGCTACGACGAAGTCGTCAACGTGCGGCAGCGCACGAGCCTGTACCAGACGATCGACCGGCTGCTGCGCGACGGGCTGATCGTCGTGCACGACACCGAGCGCGACGGCGCGTTTCCGGAGCGCACGGTGTATGCGCTGACGGAAGCCGGGCACACCGCGGGGCAGGCGTGGCTGCATGCGTTGCTCGCGGAGCCCGCGCGGGAATTTCCGGCGTTCGGCGCCGGCCTCGCATTCCTGCCGCTGCTCGACGCGGAAGATGCGCGTCACCAGCTCGAGCTGCGCATCGCACGGCTCGACGCCGAGCGCGAGCGGCTCGAAGCGCTGCGCGCCACCGCGCAGGCCGACCAGGTGCCGCGCTTGTTCCTGCTCCAGAACGAATATGCGCTCGTGCTGCTCAATGCGGAGCTCGACTGGGCGCGCAGCGTCGTCGAACACCTGAAGATCGGCGCGCTGCGCTGGGTGGACGGCTGACGCGCGGCGCCAGCCGTTTTCCGCGAGGAACGCGCGTCGGCGCGGTCAAAGCACCTTGCCGGGATTCAGGATGCCGCGCGGGTCCAGCGCGGCCTTCAGGCGCCGCATCAACCCGATTTCCGCGTCGCTGCGCGTGTGCGCCAGATAAGGACGCTTGAGCACGCCGATTCCGTGCTCGGCCGACACCGAGCCGCCCATGTCGCGTACCACCGCATACACGCAGTGATCGAGCGCATCGGCGTCCGCGTCGGTCATGTCGGCGAGCGACACGCCGATATGCACGTTGCCGTCGCCGACATGGCCGAAGAACAGGCACGTGAGCGCCGGCCAGCGCGCCCGCAACGCCGCCTCGCAGCGTTCGGCGAACGCGCCCAGTTCGCCGGTCGGCAGACTCACGTCGAAATTGACGAGATGCGGCAGCGCATCGATCGCGAGCCCTTCGCGCAGCGTCCACAAATCGCGCGCCTGCCGCTCGGAGGTCGCGAGCACCGCGTCGTCGACGAGCCCCGCTTCAAGCCCCGCGGCCAGCCCCGCTTCGAGCGCCTGGTGCGCATCGCCGCCCGGCGCGCTCGTCGCGCATTCGATCAGCACCGCGAAACCGTCGTCGCCGATGAATGGCGCCGTGACGCCCGGCGTATGGCGCGCGACGTAGTCGTAGAACGCCGGCCACATCGCCTCGAAGCTGACCACTTCCGGCAGCGTGCGCACGCGGTTCCACAGCGCCACCACCGCGTCGTAGTCGCGCACGCGGCAGAGCGCGGTGGCCGGCGCCGCGAGCACCGGATGCAGGCGCAGCACCGCGCGCGTGACGACGCCGAGCGTCCCTTCGCTGCCGATGAACAGCTGCTTCAGGTCGTAGCCCGCGTTGTTCTTCAGCATCCGGTTCATCGACGACACGACCGTGCCGTCCGCGAGCACCGCCTCGAGCCCGAGCACCTGCTCGCGCATCATCCCGTAGCGGATCGCGCGCGTGCCGCCCGCATTGGTCGCGAGCATGCCGCCGATCTGGCACGAGCCGCGCGCACCGAGATCGACGCCGAACGTGAAGCCCGCCGCTTGCGCGGCCTCCTGCACCGTCTGCAGCGGCGTGCCCGCGCGCACGGTGATCGTGCCGGCCGCCGCGTCGAGCGCCTCGACGCCCGCGAAGCGCTCCATCGACAGCACGACCTCGCCGCCCAGCGCGACCGCGCCGCGTGCGAGCCCCGTCAACCCGCCTTGCGGCACGACCGGCTGGCCGAGCCGCGTGCACAGCGCGAGCGTGCGCGACACGTCGTCGACGCTGCGCGGGCGCACCAGCGCACGCGGCCGCACGCCGGCCGGCTCGTTGTACGCGGTGAAGTAACGCGGCTCGATATCGGCCGCGCGCGTGACGAGCGCGTCGCCCAGTTCGGCGGCGAGCACGGCATCGACGGCCCCGCCTGGCAGCGGCCTGCCGTCCGGTTCGCTGCCCGCGGCGCTCCGGTTCGAGGTCGGCATCGTGCGAGGCCCCGCTTACTTCGTCGAGATGTCGATATCGCCGAAATACTTCAGGCCGAGCGACTTCACCGTGCCGTCCGCCTTCAGCTTGTCGATCGCCGCGTCGAGCTTCGCCTTCAGCGCGTCGTCGCCCTTGCGCAGGCCGAACGCGATGCCGCTGCCGAGGATCTTGTCGTCGTGCACCGGCTGGCCGACGAACGAGAAGCCCTTGCCGTCCGGGCGCGACAGGAAGCCGCGCTGGCCCGACGGCGCGAGCACGAGCGTCGCGTCGAGGCGGCCCGCGACCAGATCCGCATACGCCTGGTTCTGGTCCTGGTACGCGACGACCGTGACGCCGGCCGGCTCCCAGTGCGCCTTCGCGAAGGTCTCCTGGATCGACGCCTGCAGCACGCCCACGCGCTTGCCCTTCAGCGATTCCGGCGTCGGCAGCAGGCCGCTGCCGGTGCGCGCGATCAGCTGGGTCGGCACGCGATAGATGATCGTCGTGAAGTCGATCGCCTGGCGACGCTGCTCGGTCGCGTTCATCGCCGAATTGATCGCGTCGAACTTGCGGCCCTTCAGCGCCGGAATCAGCCCGTCGAACGAGGTCTCGACCCATTTGCACGACAGCTTCGCCGTCTGGCAGACGGCATTGCCGACGTCGATGTCGAAGCCCTGCAGGTCGCCGTTCGGCGCTTTCGATTCGAACGGCGGGTATTGCGCTTCGAGGCCGAAGCGCAGCGTCGGCGCATCGGCGAGCGCCGCGCCGGAGCCGATGGCGCACGCGAGTGCGAACGCGAGTTTCAGGGTGGCCGTGTGTTTCATCGTGATCTCCTGTGTCGGGTCGATGCGACGTCTCCGCCGCCGGTTGTCTTACAGCGAACGCAGCCGCCGCGCGCCTTCGACCAGCGTCGCGTCGTCCTTCGAAAAACTGAGCCGGATCACGCCGGCGTCGGTGCCGTCGGTGTAGAACGCCGACAGCGGAATCGTCGCGACACGCGCGTCGCGGATCAGGCGCAGCACGAAATCGCTGTCGCTTTCGTCCGAGAAGTGGCGAAAGCGCGCGAGCATGAAGAACGAGCCTTCGCTCGGCAGCAGCTCGAAACGCGAATCGGCCAGCTCGCGCGCGAGCAGGTCGCGCTTGGCCTGGTAGAACGCCGACAGGCCGAGATAGCTGTCCGGCCGCGCGAGGATCTCCGCGAACGCGACCTGCATCGGCGTATCGGCCGAGAACACCATGAACTGGTGCACCTTGCGGATCTCGTCCATCAGCTCGGCCGGCGCGAGGCAATGGCCGACCCGCCAGCCGGTCACGTGGAACGACTTGCCGAACGACGACACGATCACGCTGCGCTCGGCCAGCTCGCGGTGGCGCGCGACGCTCTGGTGCTGCGCGCCGTCGAACACGACGTGCTCGTAGACTTCGTCGGACAGCACCACGATCCCCGTATCGCGTGTGAGCTGCGCGAGCCGCTCCAGATCGTCGGCGGAGAACACCGTCGCGGTCGGGTTGTGCGGCGTGTTGACGATGATCATCCGCGTGCGCGGCGTGATGGCCGCGGCCACCTCGTCCCAGTTCACGCGGAAATGCTCGGGCGACAGCTTGATCGCGACCGGCGTCGCGCCCTGCAGCCGCACGATCGGCGCATAGCTGTCGAACGACGGCTCGAAATAGATCACCTCGTCGCCCGGATGCACGAGCGCGCTGATCGCCGCATAGAGCCCCTCGCTCGCGCTCGCGATCACCGTGATCTCGGTCGCCGGGTCGTAGCGCGCGCCGTACAGCGCCTCGGTCTTCTCGGCGAGCCGCTCGCGCAGCGCGATCACGCCGGCCATCGGCGCGTACTGATTGTGGCCGTCGCGCATCGCGCGCGCGACGCCTTCGACGAGCGCCGGATCGGGCGCGAAATTGGGTGCGCCCTGCGACAGGTTCAACGCATCGTGTTGCGCCGCCAGTTGGCCGATCACCGTGAAGATCGTCGTCCCGACGTCGGGCAGTTTCGAACGGGGCGCGGTAGCGCTTCGCATGACTCCTCCTGATGTTCTTCGGGCGGGCCGCACCCTGCGCGGCCCTGCATCTGCCGCATGATTTAGCCCGAGCCAATATCGGCGGACAATCGAAAGTTCGTCATGGCGGCCATGCATTTTTCTCATGACTATCCGGGAGAAGCGCGCAACGGCAAGACCGGCTCGACGGGCCGGCATGCAAATCGGGCATTTCCCTACGGAAGGCTAGGCGTGCGCCGCCGCGAGGTATGCGAGCAGCACGGCCCGCAGTTCGCGGCGTTGCGGGGCGAAATCGAGCGCGGGGCCGAGCGTCAGCAGCGCCTGCGACAGGCCGCCGTAGCAGATCGTGTGGGCCATCCGCGCGAGCCCGTCGAGCCGCGCGGCCGGTGGCGGATCGGCCGCGTGGGCCAGCGCGTCGCGCCACAGCGCGACATAGGCGTCGTAATGCCGGCGATAGGCGGCCAGCGGCGACACCTGCCGCTCCAGCGCAAGCAACGCGCCCCACAGCGCCGCGTCGGCGGCGATCGTATCGACCTGGAGATCGACCAGCGCGACGGCGAGTTCGGCCCGCGGCGCACCGCGCGACTGCTGCACCGTGTCGCGCAGCCGGTCGGCCAGCGCCAGCACGCGGCGGTGAATGCAGAGCGCCGCGAGGCTCTGCTTGTCGCCGAAATACTCGTAGAAAGTGCCGATGCTGACGCCCGCGACGGCCGCGATCTCGCGAATCGTCGCCTTCGCGTAGCCGCGTTCGAGCAAAAGCTGAACGAACGCCTGTTGCAACGCGTCGGAGCTCGCCTGCGCGCGCGACTGGCGCGGCCGGCGGCGCAATGCGGGCGCGGGTTGCGCCGCCGGCGAGCCGGGCGGCGCCGGAACCTGAACATGTCGCGGCGGCATATTTGCTACTCTGAATTCAGCAGGGAATACGTTTTACCGGAGGCCGGAACCCGCGCCGAAGCGCCCTTGCGGGCGGCATCGCGCCGGCTGCCCGCGACGCATGAGACCGGAGACAACCGCGATGACCGACTCGACCCACGCCGTCACGAACCAGTTCGACGAACTCGTCGACTATAACCTCTTCGCGACGGATCTCGCGCTGCGCGACGCGCTCGTCCGGGCCGGGGCCGAGTGGGCCGTGCCGCAGCTCGACGCATATGGCGCGCGGCTCGGCAGCGCCGACACCGCGCGGCTCGCCGACGAAGCGAACCGCCACACACCGGAACTGAACGCGTTCGACCGGCGCGGCCGGCGCATCGACCGCGTCGACTTCCATCCCGCGTGGCACGCGCTGCTCGGCCAGTACCGCCACGAAGGCTTCGTGTCGCTCGCGTTCCGCGACACGCGCCGCGGCCGCTGGGCCGCCACGGCCGCCGGCTTCTACCTGCACGGCCAGATCGAGGCCGGCACGCTGTGCCCGGCGACGATGACGCAGGCCGCGATCCCCGTGCTGCAGAAGGAGCCCGCGCTATGGGACCTGCTGCGCGACAAGCTCTACAGCGACGACTACGACGCGCGCGACGTGCCGGTCGCCGACAAGCGCGCGATCTGGTTCGGCATGGGCATGACCGAGAAACAGGGCGGCTCCGACGTGCGCGCGAACACGACGCTCGCCACGCCGGTCGGCGCGGGCGGCCGCGGCGGCGAATACCGGCTGCGCGGCCACAAGTGGTTTTTCTCCGCGCCGATGTGCGACGCGCACCTCGTCGTCGCGCGCACCGAAGACGGCGGCCCGTCGTGCTTCTACGTGCCGCGCTGGCGCCCCGACGGCACGAAGAACGCGGTCGAGATCCAGCGGCTGAAGAACAAGGTCGGCAACCGCAGCAACTCGAGCAGCGAGATCGAGCTGAACGACGCGTGGGGGATCATGCTCGGCGACGAAGGCCGCGGCATTCCGACCATCATCGAGATGGCCACCACCACGCGGCTGAACTGCGTGCTCGGCAGCGCGGCGATGCTGCGCCAGGGCGTCGTGCAAGCGATCGCCTACACGCGCCAGCGCCACGCGTTCGGCCGCGCGCTCGCCGAGCAGCCGCTGATGCGCACCGTGCTCGCCGATCTCGCGCTCGAAAGCGAGGCGGCGCTGTCGCTCGCGATGCGGCTCGCCGACGCGTTCGAGCGCGACGACTCGCCGCGTGAACGCGCATGGAAGCGGATCGTCACGCCCGCCGCGAAATTCTGGGTCTGCAAGCGCGCGGTCGAGCTGACCGGCGAGGTGATGGAAGTATTCGGCGGCAACGGCTACGTCGACGACGGCCCGATCGCGCGCCTGTTCCGCGAGGCGCCCGTCAACTCGATCTGGGAAGGCTCGGGCAACGTGATGTGCCTCGACGTGCTGCGCGCGGTGTCGCGCGAGCCCGACGCGGCCGCCGCGCTGTTCGACGAACTGGCCGACCTCGGCGCGGGCGAACCGCGCATCCGGGCCGCGCTCGACGGATTGCGCGCGATGCTCGCCGCCCCGGCCGACACGCTCGAAGCGTCGGGCCGCGTGTTCGCGCAGCGGCTCGCGCTCGTCGCACAGGCGTGCCTGCTGCGCCGCGATGCGCCGACGGCCGTCGCCGACGCGTTCGTCGCGACGCGACTCGCCGCGCCCGACTGGGGCTGCATCGCGGGCGGCTTCGATCCGCACGCGATCGACGTCGCCGCGCTGCTGCAGCGCGCGTACCCGGCCTGACGCCGGCCCGCTCCCCGAATTCGCGTTCGTTCGCCCCCGCCCCGGAGCCCCGATGAACCTCGTCGCCGCCCTCGACCGCGCCGCCCGTGCGACGCCCGACAAACCGTTCCTCGTCAGCGAATCCGCGACGATCACGTATGCCGCCGCCCGCGAGCGTTCGCACCGCGCGGCGGCCGTGCTGAGCGCGCTCGGCATCGCGGCCGGCGACCGCGTGGCCGCGATGTGCTTCAACACGCCGGCCTTCGTCGACCTGATGTTCGGCGCGTGGCGTCTCGGCGCGGCGTTCGTGCCGATCAACCACAAGCTGCAGGCGCCGGAAGTCGACTACGTGCTCGAACACAGCGGCAGCACCGCGCTGCTGTTCGACGTGGCGCTCGCGCCGGTGGTCGAGCGCATCGTCCATCCCGCGCGGCGGCTCGTGACCGAAGGCGAACTCGACGGCGTGCCGAACTTCGACACGATGTGCGCGACGATGGACGGCCTCGCGGGCATCGAGCCGGCCGACGACGACGTCGCGCAGATCCTCTATACGTCCGGCACGACCGGCCGCCCGAAAGGTTGCGTGCACAGTCATCGCACGGTGACGCTCGCCGCGATGCAGGCGGCGCTCGCGATCGGTATCGGCCGCGACGAGCGCACGCTGATGGCGATGCCGATCTGGCATTCGTCGCCGCTGAACAACTGGTTCGGCGGCACGCTGGTCGCGGGCGGCACCGTCGTGCTGCTGCGCGAATACCATCCGTTGCGCTTCCTGCAGACGGTCGAACGCGAGCGCGTGACGCTGTATTTCGGCGCGCCGGTGTCGTACACGCTGCCGCTCGACATGGTCGACGGCTTCGCGGCGTTCGACCTGTCGAGCGTGCGCGCGTGGCTGTACGGCGGCGGCCCGATCGGCGCCGCGCAGGCCGAACGGCTTGCGCTCGCGTATCGCAGCCGCGCGTTCTTCCAGGTGTACGGAATGACGGAAACCGGGCCGGCCGGCACGACGCTGTATCCGGACGAGCAGATCGCGAAAGCCGGCTCGATCGGCCGCCACGGCGGCCCGGGCGTCGACCTGCGGGTCGTGCGGATGGACGGCGTCGATGCACGGCCGGGCGAGACCGGCGAGATCTGGCTGAAGGCCGACAGCATGATGCTCGGCTATCTCGACGACGCGGCGGCGACGCGCGCCGCGTTCGCGCCGGGCGGCTGGTATCGCACCGGCGACCTCGCGCGGATCGATCGGGATGGCTATCTGTTCATCGTCGACCGGTTGAAGGACATGATCGTCACCGGCGGCGAGAACGTCTATTCGAAGGAGGTGGAGGACGTGCTCGGCGCGCACCCGGACATCGCCGAGGCGGCCGTCGTCGGCGTCGCGCATCCGGACTGGGGCGAGACGGTCGTCGCGCACGTCGTGACGCGGGCGAACGCGGCGCCCGATGCGAATGCGCTGCGCGCGTTCTGCGGCGAGCGGCTCGCCGCGTACAAGGTCCCGCGTGAGTTCGCGTTCGTGCAGGCGCTGCCGCGCACGCCGACGGGCAAGTTGCAGAAGTTTCTGCTGCGCGTGCGCGGGGGGTAGCGCGCGCTCATGGGTCAACGTCAATAAAAAAGCCACCGGGCCGTCAAGGCTCGATGGCTTTTTCTGCATGCACGATCGGCCGGACGACGCCCTTCGCCGCCGCCCGCGCGTCACATCACATCAACCTGCTTACTTCCCGCCGATGCTCTTCAGCGGCTTCCAGTCGCCCTTCTCGACCTTGTACATCGTGATGCCGCCGTTCTTCAGGTCGCCCTTCGCGTCGTACGCGACGTGCGTCGACGTGACGCCGGCCATGTCGGTCTTCGCGAGCACCGGCAGGTACTTCGCCGGATCGGTCGAATCGGCCTTCTTCATCGCGTTCAGCATCGCCATCGCGCCGTCGTACGCGTACGGCGAGTACGTCTGCACGTCTTCGCCGAAGCGCTTCTTGTACTTGTCGGCGTAAGCCTTGCCGCCCGGCATTTCTTCCAGCGGGAGGCCGGCCAGCGATGCGATCGTGCCTTCGGCCGCGTTGCCCGCGATCTTCAGGAACGTCGGCGTCTTCACCATTTCGCCGCTCATCAGCGGAGCGGTAATGCCGAGCGTCTTCATCTGCTT
>NZ_JBYQCG010000219.1:0-44396 GCF_057837105.1 Burkholderia sp. APQ4-4ca
GTTCTGCAGCGCGGTACGCGTGACCTTGGTCGGGTCGACCACGCCCGCATCCACCAGATCGCCGTACTCGCCGGTCGCCGCGTTGTAGCCGAAGTTCCCGGTGCCTTCGAGCACCTTCGAGATCACGACCGACGGTTCGTCGCCCGCATTGGCCGCGATGACGCGCAGCGGCGCCTCCAGCGCGCGCAGCACGATCCGGATGCCGGCGTCCTGGTCCGCATTCGCGCCCCGGATGTCCGACAGCGCCGCGCGCGCACGCAATAGCGCGACGCCGCCGCCCGGCACGATGCCTTCCTCGACCGCGGCGCGCGTGGCGTGCAGCGCATCGTCGACACGATCCTTCTTCTCCTTCATTTCGACCTCGGTGACCGCGCCGACCTTGATCACCGCCACGCCGCCCGCGAGTTTCGCGACACGCTCCTGCAGCTTTTCGCGATCGTAGTCGCTCGTCGCTTCGTCGATCTGCACGCGAATCGACTTCACGCGCGCGTCGATGCGCGCCGCATCGCCCGCGCCGTCGATGATGATCGTATCGTCCTTGCGCACCTCGACACGCTTCGCACGACCAAGATCCTCGAGCGCGGCCTTGTCGAGCTGCTTGCCGGTTTCCTCCGAGACGACCGTCGCGCCGGTCAGGATAGCGAGATCCTCCAGCATGGCCTTGCGTCGATCGCCGAAACCCGGCGCCTTGACGGCGGCGACCTTCAGGATGCCGCGCATCGAATTCACGACGAGTGTCGCGAGCGCTTCGCCTTCGACATCCTCGGCGACGATCAGCAACGGCTTGCCGGCCTTGGACGCCGCTTCGAGAATCGGCAGCAGATCACGGACACTGGAGATCTTCTTGTCGTGCAGCAGAATCAGCGCATCGTCGAGATAGGCCGCTTGCTTCGCCGGATCGTTGATGAAATACGGGCTCACGTAACCGCGATCGAACTGCATGCCTTCGACCACGTCGAGCTCGTTCTCCAGCGACTTGCCGTCCTCGACGGTGATCACGCCGTCCTTGCCCACTTTCTCCATCGCATCGGCGATGATCTTGCCGATCGCTTCGTCCGAGTTCGCGGAAATCGCACCGACCTGCGCGATTTCCTTATGGGTCGAAATCGGCCGGGACAGCGCGCGCAGCTCGTCGAGCACCGCGCCGACGGCCTTGTCGATGCCGCGCTTCAGATCCATCGGGTTCATCCCGGCCGCGACGTGCTTCATGCCTTCCTGCACGATCGCCTGCGCGAGCACGGTGGCGGTGGTCGTCCCGTCGCCGGCCACGTCGGCCGTTTTGGACGCGACCTGCTTGACGATTTGCGCGCCCATGTTCTCGAAGCGGTCCTTCAGCTCGATTTCCTTCGCGACCGACACGCCGTCCTTCGTGATCACGGGCGCGCCGAAGCCGCGTTCGATCACGACGTTGCGGCCCTTCGGGCCGAGCGTCACCTTCACCGCGTCGGCCAGCACGTTCACGCCCTTGACGATCTGCTGGCGCGCGCCGTCGCGGAATTTCACGTCTTTTGCAGTCATTTTCCTGCTCCGGATACAGTCGTTGAACGGGATGCCGCGCGCATCGGGCAGCCACCCGTGCGACGCGGTCGAATCGGCATTCAGGCCGCTTTCCTGGCGGCCGGCGATTCGGGTTCGAGTACGCCCATGACGTCCTCTTCGCGCATCACGAGCAGTTCCTCGCCGTTCACCTTCACGGTCTGGCCTGCATATTTGCCGAAGAGAACCTGGTCGCCGACCTGGAGCTGCAGCGGACGCTGCGAGCCGTCCTGGAGCAGCCGGCCGCTGCCGACCGCAATCACTTCACCCTGCTCGGGCCGTTCGGCGGCCGAATCGGGAATCACGATGCCGGAGGCCGTCGTCCGCTGCTGTTCGATTCGCTTGACGATAACCCGGTCGTAGAGGGGACGAATCTGCATTTTCATCTCCTGAGCGATGAGATCACCTGGAAAAGGGAATCCGCTGGCGCCCGCACGCGCAAAAGCTGCGATGCGCCGGCGTGCCGTCGATTGGCGAAAAGCGAAATAGTGGCGCAGGACGCGTGCTTCAAGAGGCCGAAAAAAGCCTGTTTGTAACAAAATGTTTCACCAAGGAAGCGCCTTTTTGATGATCGTCGGTTGTCTCGCGACGCCCCGCGACGCGCGGCAAGAAGGCGTCGCCGGCCGCCGCACCGGGACATGCGAACCGTCGCGGAGCGGTGCTTGAAATCCGCGCTTCCCATCCTATTTTGGGTATCGCTCAAGCAGCCGCGGCTTATGCGCTGCGTGTTTCGATTTGTTTGTCAACGAGGCCTCTCGTGGATCGACGAACTGGAGCGCGTGGTCCGGTTCGTCCCCGTGCGAGGCCCAATCGGGAGCGAATCATGAACGATCCTTTCCTTGTCTTCGATCGGCTGCCGGAGGTCGGCCGCCGACCACGACGCGCCGCCCGCGCCTTCAAGGGTCTGCCGGCCGGCCTGCGGATGGCGCGCAACGGTACGGGCCGCGCGGCGCCGATCGGCGCTCGGGTACGTGCTGCCCGCAAGCCGTTCGCGTTGCGCGGCGCGGCCCAACCGGCCGCGATCGGCCGACCGAAGCTGCCGCGCCGTCGGGTCGCCGCGCGTGGGTGGGCGCTGCACCCTATTTCGTTTTTCTGGGCCGCGCCTAAGCGCGGCGGTGCCGTGCGCGACGGGGGGTAGCCATGCTGAGCCCGCACGAATTCGCGACGCTGATGCTGGTGTGCCAGGCACCGGATCAGCTCGACATGAATCGCGCCGAACTCGATGCGTTGCTCGAACGACAGCTCGTCATGCTCGAACATCGCGCGCCCGGCCGCCGACGCGCGTATCTGACGAAGAAGGGTCGATCGATTCTCCATGCGCTCGGGGCCGATATCGCTTCCCGCGGGAGCCACGGGGCGACGGCGAAGCGCGGCGGTCAAGGCGAAGCGCCCGGCGCGCTATCGGACGAGGCGGGATGACGCGGCTCGGTCGCCGACTCGGCGACCGACGTGCACATGGTCTGCCCGACGTACGCAGGGGCCGCGAAAACGCGCCGCCGACACGGAGCCTGCCAGCCGGCGACATACGGGCCCCGTGCGGCCTGCCTCATCGCGCAGGACGGGATCGAAGGCGCGCCGGCATGCGCGCCCCACGCGCCACATCCGTGGCTACCGACACACTTCCCCGGCCTCGCTCAGCCCCCGTGACGGCTCAGAGATCCAGCACCAGCCGTTCGCCGCGGCATCGCGACACGCACGGCATCATGCAATCGTTGCGGGCCTTTTCCGCCGCACTCAGGAACGCGTCCCGATGATCGGGCGTGCCCTCGAGCACGGTCGTCCGGCATGCGCCGCACACGCCCGCCTCGCACGACGTGGCGACCGCGATGCCGTGCTCGTACAGCACATCGGTGATCGACTGCCCCGGCGGCACGAGCAACGCGCGCCGCGAGCGCGCGAGCTCGATCCGGAACGCGTCGGCCTCGCCGTCGGCGGGCTCCGCGGCCGGCGCGGAAAAATACTCGTGATGAAGCCGCGCATCGCCGAGCGCCGGCCGCGCGATCGTGTCGACGGCCGCCATGAACGGCGCCGGTCCGCAGAAATACAGATGCGAGCGCGGCTCCATCGCGCCGACGATCGTCGCGATCGCGTCGCGGGTCGCGTCGGGCGTCAGCCCCGTGTGCACCGTCGCGACGTCCGCGAGCCGCGACGCGAGCGTCGCCCCGTACGCGGCCGCGTCGGCCGAACGCACAAAGTAGTGGAACGCGAGCGGCCGGCCCGCGCGCACCAGGCTATGCGCCATCGCGAGCAGCGGCGTCACGCCGATCCCGGCGGCGAGCAGCACGGCCGGGCTGTCGTCCGGCGCGAGCGGGAAGTAATTCAGCGGCGCGCCGATCCGCAGCACGTCGCCGACCCGGATCGCATCGTGCACGTACGCGGAGCCACCGCTCGACGCCGGCTCGCGCTTGATCGCGATCTCGTACACGCCGTGCTCGACCGGATCGTTGCACAGCGAATACTTGCGCGTGAGCCCGTCGCGCAGATGCAGGTCGATATGCGCGCCGGCTTCGAACGCCGGCAGGCAGCGACTCGGCGCGTCGCTGACGAGCCGCAGCGAAATCACGTCGCACGCGACGCGCTCGCGCGCAATCACGCGCGCGGCAAGCAGATCGTTTTCGATCATTGGATTCACCATTCAGGAAAACTCACAACAGCCCGATCAGCCGCCACCACAACGCATTGATCGGGATCACGAACACCACGCCCAGCAGCGCCGTCGCGATGCAGTACCGCAGCACCGCACGCCGGTCCAGCTGCGCGAGCGCGTTGCCGAACACGATCGGCGGCGACTGGTACGGCAGGACCGTGGTCGCATAGCCCATCACCTGCGCGAGCAGGCCGGCCTTCAGGTGCAGCCCCTGCGCGAGCAGGCGCGACACGATCGGCACGTATAGCGCCGGTTCCGCATTCGACGTGACCGCGAAACAGACGACGATCGACAGCGCGGTCAGCGCGAAGTACATGAGCATCGGGCTGTCGCGCAGCGCGTCGAGCGCGAGCGTGTCCGGCACGCGCATGTCGAGATGGTTGACGAGCGCGGTCAGCCCGATGATCGCCGCGATGAACCACAGCAGGTCCATCTTCAGCGTCGCGGTGAAGCGCTCGAGCTGCGCGGGCGGCGACGTGCCGAAGTAGACGAGCGCGAAGCCGAGCCCGACCCAGCCTGGCGCGATGCGATGCACGGCGTCGGTAAACCAGAACGCGAGCGTGATCGCCAGCAGCACGATCGCGTGCCATTCGCGCCGGCCGAGCGCGCCGCGCACCGCCGGTATCTCGACTTCGCCCACCGTATCCGCGAACAGCCACCAGGACGCGAGCACCAGCACCGCGCCGCGCACGATCACGCCGGCCGGAAAGAACAGCAGCAGATACTCGGAGAAGCGCAGATGCATCCCGTGCGACTGCTCGAGAATCCCCGCCATGATCACGTTCGGCAGGTTCGCGGGCAGCACCGCGGCCGCCAGCTCGTACGAGCCGACGATCACGAGCAGCAGGATGCCGCGCCGCCCGTTCGCGTGCGCGCCGAGCTTCACGACGTCGCAGTAGCCGATCGCGATCGGAATCAGGATCGCGATCCGCCCGAACGTCGACGGCATCACGAGCGACAGCAGGAAGCTCAGGATCGCGAATGCGAGCAACGCCTTCAGGTACGAGCCGCCGATCCGGCGCGCGAGCGCGATGCCGATCCGTTCGCTCAGGCCGCTCTCCTTCAGCGCGAAGCCGATCGCCGCGCCGCTGAACACGAGCCAGAACGCGCTCGACCCGAAGCCGGAGAAGATCTCGGCGGTGGGCACCGTCGTGCAGGTCGCCGCGAGGAAGAAAAACAGCAGCGACACCCACAGGCTCGCGACCGCGCCCGTCGCCCACAGCACGATGCAGGTGAACACGATCGCGACGATGCGTGCGTCGCCGGCCGACAGCGCGCCGCGCGCGCCGAGCGCGGCGACGCTCGCGAGCCCCGCCGCGAGCAGCGCGGCCGTGACGCGGCCGGCCGTCAGCATGCCGGCGCCGCGGCCCGGCCCGCCGAGCGCACCGCCGCTCAAGCGCGCATCACCGGCGAGTTCGCCGGGATCTCGTATTCGACGTGCGACTCGTCGAAGATGTCGCCGAATTCGCGCTGCTGGCGGAACGTCGGGTCCGGCGCGCAGCTCATCGGCAGATAGCCGCCCATCCATGCGCGCAGGTCGGTCACGTCCGGCGCGCCGCCGTACACGTTCGCGACCGGCCGCTCGCCGCGCGCGACCGCGTCGATCTGCTCCTGCAGCATCTGGCGGAACATCACGATCCCGCGATCGGACGCGCCGAGGTTCTCGCGCGAACGATCGAAGATCGGGCCCTGCGTCTCCACCGCCATCGCATCCTGGCTCATGAACGTGTTCATCAGGTAGCGGCCCGCCGCGTCGGTGCGCGCCGGCTGCCGGACGATCTTCGGCGCCTCGTCCGCGGGCGGCCGCGCGCCGTCCGCGTTCGGCGTGAACGACACCCAGACGATCCGCGTCGTCGTATCGTCGACCGGCACGCGCCAGTGCATCTCGGTCATGATCCGCAGCATGTTCGGGAACACCATCAGGTTGCCCCAGCCACGACCCTCGCCTTCGTATTCCCAGCTCTTCACGATGCCCCAGTCGAAGCGCTGGAAGCCGAACCGCTTGAACGGCTTGCCGAACCCGGACGCGTCGCGCATGCCGAGGTGCTCGAAGTATTTCGAGTGCGTATAGAAGGTGTGCGTGACGTCGACCGCGTTTTCCTGCACCTGGAACCAGTTGCACGCGAGATCGTCCTGCACCTCGAAATGGCGGACGCCGTCGTTGCGCACGAGGATGTCCCAGTTCGGAAACGCGGGCTTCTGCTCCGCCGGCCCCATGTAGGCGAAGATCAGCCCGCCGCATTCGTGCGTCGCATAGCTGTCGATCAGCTTCTTGCACACGCGGCTCGCCTTCGCCGATTCGAACGGCCGCTCCACGCATTCGCCGGCCGCGTTGTACTGCCAGCCGTGATACGCGCAGCGGATCGTGGCTTCCTCGACGAAGCCGTACAGCAGCGATGCGCCGCGATGCGGACAACGCTCCTGCACGAGCAGCACGCCGCCGTTGCCGGTGCGCGCGAGCACCAGATCCTCGCCGAGAATCCGCACGCGTTTCGTCTGGCCGGCTTCGGCCAGCTCCGACGAATAACCGACCGGATGCCAGTAGCGACGCAGCAATTCGCCGCACGGCGTGCCGGGCCCCACGCGGGTCAGCAATTCGTTGGTGGCGTGGTCAAGCATGAATACACCTCTCTCTCAGGTTGTAGCGGGCTGTATCGCCCCGGAGACGTCCGCGTACCGGCGAACCCTCAGTTCCGATACGCCCGTCGATAAATCTATTTTTTTAGACTAAATAAAGTGAAGGAAAAATGCAAGGCGGGAAAATCCACAATTTTCAGCCCGTCATCGCCGCCGCATCGCCAGAAATCGATCGATGTGTATAATTAAAAAGACGAACGGTACGCGCGATCGCCGAGATCGACGCGCCGCGCGTCGGCCAACCAGGAGGACAAGATGGCGATCATTGGCGTGATGGGCTCGGGCACGAACGAATGGCCGGAGTGGGCGACGCCGCTCGGAACGTGGATCGCCGCGCAAGGGTTCGACCTGCTGACCGGCGCCGGCCGCGGCGTGATGCTGTCGGTCGCGCGCGCCTACGCGACGACGCCGGGGCGCCGCGGCCGCTCGATCGGCATCGTGCCGAGCGAAGCGCACCCGCTGTTCGGCTTCGTGCCGATCGCCGGCTATCCGAATCCGTTCATCGACCTGCCTATCGTCACGCCACTGCCGCGCAAGGAAGCGGACGCGCCGGACGACGCATTGAGCCGCAACTACGTGAACGTGCTGACGAGCGACGTCGTCGTCGCGCTGCCGGGGAGCAAGGGCACGCTCGACGAGATCCGCCTCGCGACGCGCTTCGCGAAACCGTTGATCTGCACCGGGCCCGCGAGCGCGTTCGATGGCGTCGCGGCCGGCACGCGCATCGTGTCGGCGCTCGATGACGTCTATGCCTTCGTGCTCGCGCAGGTGAACCGCGCGCAAGGCGGCGCGGGCGCGCCCGTTCCGTCGGCGTGAACCGCGCGCCCTCCGGATCCCCGGCGCGTCGGCCGCCATCGTTTCCCGTGTCGCCGGTCACAGCCGCGCGATCGTGTCGGCGAGCACGCGCACGCCCAGCATGAAATCATCGATCGACATCGCCTCGCGCGGGTTGTGCGACCCGTGATCGTTGCGCACGAACAGCATCCCGCTTGGCACGCCCGCGTTCGCGAACAGCGCCGCGTCGTGGCCCGCGCCGCTCGGCAGCGTCGCATACGGCACGTCGAGCCGCGTGCACGCGTCGGCAAGCGCGGCGCGCAGGGTGGCATCCATCCGCGCCGGCGCGCTCGCCAGCCGCCGGTCGAAATCGAATCGCACGCCACGCTCGCGCGCGATCGAATTGCATTCGGCGATCAGCAGCTCATGGAAGACGTCGAGCGTCTCCGTGCTCTCGCTGCGCGCCTCGAAGCTGAAATGCACCTGGCCGGGAATCCGCGAAATCGAATGCTCGTCCTGATCGGTCGACACGATGCCGGTCGTCACGACGAGATCGATGTTGCGTTCGAGCAGCCGGCGCCAGTGCTCGTCGAGCCGCGTGATCAGCTCGGCGACCGCGAAGATCGCGTCGTGCCGCAGGTCGCGCGGCACCGCGCCGGAGTGGCCGGCCTCGCCGATGCAACTGATGGAGTTGTGCCGCACGTTGCCGCGAATGCCGGACACGACCGCGACCGGCAGCCCGCGCGCGACCATCACGGGCCCCTGCTCGATGTGGAGCTCCAGATATGCATGCGCGCCCCGCACGTCGAACAGCGGCTTGCGCGCCCGCACCGCGTCGATGTCGACGCCCGCCGCCGCCATGCAGTCGGCCAGCGGCCGGCCGGTGCTGCGATGCTTCATCGCGAGATCGTCCGGCGTCAGCCGGCCGAACAGCGCGCTCGATCCCATGTAGGCCTTGCCGAACCAGGCGCTTTCTTCGCCGCGCAGCGCGATCACGTTCAACGGGCGCGGCGACGTCGAGCCGCTGCGCCGTTGCGCGACGAGGCACAGCAGCCCCGCGACGATGCCCGCGAGCCCGTCGTAGTTGCCGCCATGCGGCACCGAGTCGAGATGCGAGCCGACCCAGATCGCACGCGCATGCGGGTCCGCGTCGGGCAGGCTGAAGACCAGGTTGGCCGCGCGATCGGCGCGCACCGCGATGCCCTCGCGTTCGGCGTGCGCCGCCAGCCGCTGCGCGGCCGCCGTTTCGCTGTCGCCGTAGCTCTCGCGCGTGACGCCCACGCCGTCGGCCGACAGCACGCGGATCTCGTCGAACCACTGCTCGGCGAGCGCCGTCAGTTCGGCAAGCGGCAGCGCCGCCGCATCATGCGCTTCGATGTCCGCCTGCGCGTCCGGCGTGTCGGTATGCGCGTTCATCAGGCCCCCGCCGTCGTGCCGCCCGCGCGCGCCGGCGCCGCGCAAAAGCGCCGCCAGCGCTCGCTCAGCTCCGCGTCGAGCCTGACCTGCCCGGTCAGCGACGCGATCGCGCCGATGCCCTCGTCCGCGCAAAACTGCTCGAGCCCGTCGACGATCGTGCGCATCACGCCCGGATCGCGGAACGACGCCGTGCCCACCTGCACCGCGCTTGCGCCGGCGAGCAGGAACTCGATGGCGTCGGCGGCACTCCGGATGCCGCCGCAGCCGATCACCGGAATCGACACGGCGCGGTAGCACTGGTGGACGAGCCGCAGCGCGATCGGCTTGATCGACGGCCCGGACAGGCCGCCCATCACGTTGCCGAGCGACGGCCGGCGCGTGCGCACGTCGATCGACATGCCGAGCACCGTGTTGCCCATCACGATCGCATCGGCGCCCGCGTCCTGCGCCGCTTGCGCGATCTTCGCGATGTTGCCCGCGTTCGGCGTCAGCTTCACCCACAACGGATGCCCGGTGCGCGCGCGGATCGCGTCGACGACCTGCCGGGTCATGCCCGCGTCCATTCCGAACGCCATGCCGTCCGCCTCGAGATTCGGGCACGAGATATTCGCCTCGATCGCCGCGACGTCCGGCCGCGACAGTGCCTCGCACGCGCGCGCGAACGCGTCCGCCGTATCGGCGGACACCGACGCGACGACCGGCGTGCCGTGGCCCGTGTACGCGGGCAACACGTGTTCGAGATAGTCGTCGATGCCGCGGCTCGGAATGCCGATCGAATTCAGCATGCCGTCACCCGCATCGGCGACGCGCGGCGTCGGGTTGCCCGGGCGGCTGGCGGGCGACACGCTCTTGATCACGAGCGCGCCGAGCCCGGTCAGGTCGAGCGCATCGCGATACTCGATCGCGAAACAGCCGGATGCCGGCATCACGGGATTGCGCAGGCGCAACTCGCCCACGCGTACGCTCAGGTCAGCCAACTTCCACCTCCGTCACCACGTCGCGAATCGCGAACACCGGGCCCTCGCGGCACACGCGCCGGAATGCGCGGGTCGCGCCGTCGTCGAACATCCGCACGCACGACAGGCAGACGCCCATCCCGCATGCCATCCGCTGCTCGAGCGCGACCTCGCCGCGCATCGACGGATGGTCGGCGAGCACGCGCTGCAGCAGCGCGAGCAGCCGTTGCGAGCCGCACGTATAGACCGCGTCCGGCCGGTCGCGCGCGATTGTCGCGCGCAGCAGCGCGTCCACGTTCGCGACCGCCGACGAGCCGTCGCTGTCGAACACCGCATGCACGTCGGCCGGCGCGCCGCGCAGGAATTCCGCGGTCATCAGGTCGTCCGGCGTGCGCGCCGACATCACGATCGTCAGCGCGATGCCCGCCGCCGCCGCGCGCTGCACGAGCGGCGCCATCGTCGCGAGACCGACGCCGCGCGCGACGAGCAGCAGCCGTCGCGCGCCGGCGTCGAGCGTGAACGGGCGGCCGAGCGGCCCGACGATCGACAGCCGCGCGCCGACGTCGAGCTGCGCGAGCGCACGCGTGCCTTCGCCGGTCACGTTGTACAGGAACTCGATCTCGCTGGCGCCGGGGCCGACGCCGTACACGCTCATCGGGCGCGGCAGGAATGGCCGGTGCAGATCGCTGACGGGACAGACGAGCTGATAGAACTGGCCGGCCTGCGTGACGCTCGCGAGCGGCGCGTCGGCGCGCACGCGCAGATAGCGATAGCGCCGGTTCACCGCGCGATGCGCGACCACGTCGCACGCATGCGCGGCGACCGTGGCCGCCCACGGCTGCGCGCAGGCGCGCGCCCCGTCGATCACGTCCATCGTTCTCTCCTCGTTACGGTTGGGCGGGAGGCACGCGCGTCAGTCGAGCGCGCGGTCCTTCAGTTCCGGAATCAGCGTGACCGTGACGATCATGTCGAGCACGTACAGCGCGGCCAGCATCGCGATCGCGATCTGAAACGAATAGCGCGCGGCGAGCGCGCCGACGACGAGCGGCCCGAGGCCGCCGATCGCACGGCCGACGTTCCACAGCACGTTCTGCGCGGTCGCCCGCACCGCGGTCGGGTACGCTTCGGACATCAGCGTGCCGTAGCCGCCGACCATCCCGTTCACGAACATCCCCATCAGCGCGCCGGCCCACAGCATCGTGGCCGGGTCCGTCAGCCGCGAATACGCGAACACCATCGCCACCGCGCCGAGCTGGTACAGCAGGAACGTCGGCTTGCGGCCGATCCGGTCGGCCAGGTGTCCGAACAGCCAGACGCCGACCATCATCCCGAGCACGGTCACGGCGGTCCACAATCCGGATTTCGTCAGCGAGAAGCCGAGCTGCTTCGACAGGAACGTCGGCATCCAGATCATGATCCCGTAGTAGCCGAAGTTCTGCACCGCGCACAGCACGACGATGCCGATGCTCGTGCGGGTCGTGCGCGCATCGGCGAACAGCAGCCGGAAACGCGCGCCCGTGCGCGCCGGCTGCCGGCTCCGGACGAACACTTCCGGCTCGTGCAGCTTGTTGCGCAGCACCCAGGCGACGATCGCGGGCAGCACGCCGATCGCGAACATGCCGCGCCAGCCGACGCTCTGCAGCAGCAGCGGCGTCAGCAGCGACGCCGCGAGCACGCCGCTCTGCCAGCCGAGCGCCACGTACGACGACACGCGGGCGCGCTTGGCTGCAGGCCACGCTTCGGCCGCGAGCGCCATGCCGATGCCGAATTCGCCGCCGAGGCCGATGCCGGCGATGGTCCGGTACGCGAGCAGATCCCAGAAGCCCTGTGCGAACGCACACAGCCCGGTGAACACCGCAAAAAGCAGGATCGTCCAGGTCAGCACGCGCACGCGGCCGTAGCAATCACTGAGCGCGCCGAAAATCACGCCGCCCGCGACCGCGCCGACCAGCGTCCACGTGACGAGCGCCCCCGCCTGCTGCGCGCCGAGTTGCAGCGATGCCGAAATTGCCGGCAGCATGAAGCCGAGGATCAGCAGGTCGAAGCCGTCCATCGCATAGCCGATGGCCGAGCCGGCCAGCACTTTCCACGCGTAGCGCGACACCCGTTCGGGCGGTGCGCCGGCGGGCGCGGCCGCCGAGGGTCGAAGGTTCGCTTCCATGATTGTCCGTATCGTGAGGAGGGAATATCGATGCCGGTGGTCCGCCTCGCGGTCGTTTGTCGTTTTTTTTGGACAGACTGACCGCAACCCGATCGTCGGCATCGCGCAACTTAAGGGCGTGGCCCGCGCAGATTCGCGCCGGCGCCGCGCATCAGACGACCAGTTCCTTCGACACCCGCGCGGCGACGCCGTTGAGCGCCGCGAGCAGCGCGTCGTCCGAGCCGCGGCTCGCATCGCTCAGCCGCCGCGCGTGCTCGCGCAGCTCGGCGAGAAACGCCTGCACCGTCTCCGTGCAGACCGCCACGCCCTCCTGCCGTTCGGCGAACGTCGCGGCCGCCTGTGCGAGCAGCACCAGCGCCGCCGATTCCCGCCCGTGCGGCGCCGCCGCGTCCCGGCAGCGCGTCGCGAACCGGTGAATGTCGGAAAAGCCGACGACGTCCTGTGCCAGCCACTGCGTGGCGTCCATAAGGTTCATGCTTTCCTCCTCGTCTAAATATTTAGACTACCCGCATCAAAAACGGAATGCAAGCGTCCGATGTATCGGGGTAAACCGCGAAGCCTCGCATCGCGACGCCTGCGTCAGAAACGCGTGCGCAGGCCCGCGCCGTACGTGATGCCGGTCGACAGCCCGCCGACGTGATCGACCCTGATCGCCGAATAGAGGTCGGTGCGCTTCGACAGCAGATAGTCGTAGCCGAGCGCGCCGGTGTTGCGATGCGCGCCGTCGGCGAGCGCCCCGCTCGAATGCGTATATGCGTAGCTCGCCAGCAGCGAACCCACGCCGATCGGCACGCTGACGCCGGCCTGCAGCGTATCGCCGTGGAAGTTGCCGCGCTGCGCGCGGTTCGCGACGTTCATGTACTGCGCGAACAGCTTCACGACACGCCAGTCGTACCACGCGCCGACCTGCACCGTGCGCTGGCTCGACAGGCCCGGCGCCGCGGCGAGCGCGCCGCCGAGATCGCCGGGCGTCGCGCTGAAGTTCACGTACTGGAAGACCACGGCGGCCGCGAACGCGCCGCGCGCGTAGTTCGCGTTGACGCTCCATTTCTTCGCGCCGTTCCGGCCGGCCGTATTGCCGAGTGCATACAGCAGCCCCGCATTGAATCCGCCGAACGTCGGGCTCGTATAGGCGAGCGCGTTGTTCCAAGCCGAATCGCCGACCACGCCCTCGGCGCCCACGCCCTTGAACGTGTGGAAGATCATCGGCGAGAACGTGTACGAATTGAACAGCGGGTTGAACTGGATCGTCGCGAGATACAGCGGCGTCGTGATCCGGCCAAGACGAAGCTGGCCGAACCGCGTCTGCAATCCCGCGTACGCATTGCGCGAAAACAGGCTGTCCCCGGCGTAGCGGCCGTACGCGCCGCTTTGCGGTTGAAAGTAGCTTTCGAGCACGAAGAACGCCTTGTTGCCGTTGCCGAGATCCTCGCTGCCGCCGAGCCCCCAGAACGACGTCGTCATCCCGCCGCCCGACTGCACGAACGCCGTGCGCCCGCCGGGTTGCTTCACCGAACCGACGAAAGCGTCGGCGACGCCGTACAGCGTCACGCTCGACTGCGCGTGCGCGAGCGGCGCGATGCCCATGGCGCCTGCCGCGCCGGCCATCAGGAATCCTGCCCGAAATCGGGCGCACGGGGTGCGCAACGTCATGCTTTTCTCCTCCCGGCGCAATGGGCCGGCACGTGGGAATCTCTGGAAGGTGCGATGCCTCTATCGCCGACGGCGTCCGCGCGCGCCGTTCGTCCAAATATTTAGACGACGTGCACGCGCACGGACACGATCCGGTCGCTGGCCGTGACCGCGCACAAGACGAGCGCAAGCCACGGGCGTGCGACCATCCGTTGTCGGCTACGTTAAAATACCCGATACAAAAAAATAGACAAACATCGATCTTCGCGATGCCCCCCGGGCAGGATGACGGCGCGGCGCGGTCGCGCAAACCGGTGTCTGTCGATTTTTCACCCGTCACCTAGAGGTACTTCATGTCCACCGCCGGTTCCCGAAAAACGCGTCTGCGCGGCGCGCGCTTCGACTTCGACAGCATTGGCGAGCGCTTGCGCGCGTACCGGATGGCTGCCGAGTTGCGCAGCGAGGACGTCGCCGAGCGCCTGAACATCTCGCGCGCGGCGGTCTACAAGCTCGAACGTGGCGAGATTGTGAAGATCGATACGCTCGAGCGGCTCGCCGCGCTGTTCGGCGTGTCGCTCGCGAACCTGATGGGCGTCGAGGTCGAGTATCACGATTCGGCGATCAGTTATTTCGAGCGCATGCGGCAGATCGAGAGCCGCTCGCAGCGGATCTTCGCGCACTTCGATCCGTTCTCGTTCCTGCTGACGTCCGACGATTACGAAGGCTGGCTGCGCCAGATGCTCGAGGAAAGCATCCCGCCGTCGCTGACCGATGCCGCGTGGCGGCAGACGCTGTCGAAAGTGATGGCGATCCTCGCGGACCGGAAAGCCGCGTTCCGGCGCGCACCGCTGAACGTGACGAGCCTGATCGGGCTGCGCCAGATCGAGCAGTTCCTGCACCACGGGCTGGTCGGCCGCCTCGGGCTGCCGCCGGGCGTGCAGCTCGAGCGCAAACTCGCCGCGCGCCGCGAAGTGATGCGCATCGTCGGGATGCTCGAGGACGATGCGAAAGGCGTGCGTATCGGTATCGTCAGCGACAATCTGCCGAACGAGACCTTCCAGATCTTCGAGGACGACGACAGCGCGCATATCGCGGTGTCGCCGTTCCGGCTCGGCGAGCTGCCGAACATTCGTACCGGGATCGCGACGATCACCACGTCGGCGGATGCCGTCGCGATGTACCGGAAGATGATCGACCGGCTGTGGGCCGATTCCACGAAGGGGGCCGACGGGGCCAGGCTGCTCGTCGACCTGCTCGACCGGGCGTAGCGCGGCGTCGCATCGACCACGCGCGATCGCGGTCGGCCCGCATCGCGCGCGTTCCTGCGCTGCTCTTCCTTTTGCGCCGAACCAGCCAGGAAGAAGGCCCATGACCGACTTCTCAACGCTCGCGCTGTTTTCGGGGGGACGGGTGCGCCGCTATTGCGCGGTTACATAGATCATGGAGATCTACAGCGATGCCCGCTGGCACGTCCGATCAAACGCCCAAACTCACAGCCGAGGCCGGTCGACCTGCGTGACATCGACATCAGCGTGCACGACGCCGCGCACGCTGCGCCTTGCCGCCCGCGTCCGCCTTTTCGGCAACGCGATCGAGTACCGCCGCGAACCGATCGGCCAGCGTCGGTCGCGAGCGATTGGGCCAGACCGCACTCAGTTCGAAGAAGGGCAGCGCATCTCCGTCGCGCACCTCGCAGACGCGCACGCCCGAGAAGTGCAGGGCCTGCACCGAAGCCGGCAGCAAGGAGGCGCCACAGCCGGCCGCGACGCAGGCGAGCACCGTCAGCGAGCGGTTCGCGTCCTGCACGATGTTGGCCTCGCAGCCGGCCTTGCGGAACGCGCTGAGGATACCGGCGCGCACCACCGGCAATTGCCCCTGTGGGAACCACACCAGACCGATGCGTGCCAGGTCGGCCAGCGCGAGCCGGCCGTCGGCGTCGAGCACATGCGTGTCGTGCACCACCGCGTGCAGCCGCTCGCGCGCGATCAGCTTCTCGTGCATGCGCCCGCGTACCACCACCGGCGTATGCAGCAGGCCGATGTCGATCTCGCCCGACTCCAGCGCGGCGGCCTGCTCGGCATTGCTCATCTCGCGCAGCGCCAGCTCCACGTTCGGTACTTCGGCGCGTAGCGCCGCGATCGCGCGCGGCAGCACTTCAAACAGCGCCGCCGAGACGAAGCCGATCGTGAACCGCCCGCCGCGCTGCGCGCCGATATCGCGCGCGCGCGTCTCGGCGGCCTCAATGCGCGCCACGCTTAGGCGGATGTCGTCGATGATCGCCTCGCCGGCTGCGGTTAGCGCCGCCCCGCGCCGCGTGCGCGAGAACAGCTTGACGCCGAGTTCGCGCTCGAGCCGCGTGATGGCCTGGCTTAGCGCCGGTTGCGCCAAGCCGAGCAGGTCGGCCGCACCAGTCACGCTGCCGGCGTCGGCTACGGCCACGAAGTATTTGAGGATACGGGCGGATTCCATAACGCAATGCAATGAAAGATCAACGTTTCCATAGTATGCGAGCCAGCCTCATCCCGCCAGAATGCATGTATCAATCAATCGCCGCCGGCGCATCAGCCGGCGCGCCGCAGCCAAGCTGCGCGCAAAGGGAGACGATCATGCGCTGGTACCGGGACATTACCCCCATCGAGAAACGAACCCTATGGGGCTGCTTTGCAGGCTGGGCGATCGACGCCGCCGACACGCAAATATTCTCGCTCGTGATCCCGACGCTGCTGACGGTATGGGGCATCTCCAAGGCGCAGGCCGGCCTGATCGGCGGCGCCACGCTGGTGGCGGGCGCCCTCGGCGGGCTGCTGGCCGGTGTACTGTCGGATCGCATCGGTCGCGTGCGCGCGCTGCAGATCACCGTGATCTGGTTCTCGCTGTTCACATTCCTGAGCGCCTTCGCGCAGAACTTCGACCAGTTGCTGGCGCTGAAGGCGCTGCAGGGCATCGGCTTTGGCGGCGAATGGACGGCCGGGGCGGTGCTGCTCAGCGAGATCGTCAGCGCGAAGCATCGCGGCAAGGCGATGGGCATCGTGCAGAGCGCCTGGGGCTTCGGGTGGGGCGGCGCGGTGCTGATCTACACGGCGATCTTCTCGCTGGTGTCGCAAGATTGGGCCTGGCGGCTGCTGTTCGCGGTCGGCCTGCTGCCGGCACTGCTGGTGCTCTACCTGCGCCGCAACGTGGTCGAGCCGCCGCGCGAGCCGCTGCCGGTCGACGCGAACGGCGAACGCCCTGGCGCGCTGGCGACGGCGGCCGGCATCTTCGCGCCTTCGGTGCTACGCACCACGGCGGTCGGCGGCCTGATCGGACTAGGCGCACACGGCGGCTACTACGCGATCAACACGTGGTTGCCCACCTACCTGAAGACCGAGCGCCACCTATCGGTGCTCGGCACCGGCGGCTATCTGGCCGTGGTGATCGTCGCCTTCATCGTCGGTTGCTTTGTCAGTGCCTGGCTGCAGGATCGCATCGGCCGGCGCTTGAACGTGATCGTGTTCGCCATCGGCTGCGCGGTAATGGTCAACCTCTATACCTTCCTGCCGATCGGCGACACCACCATGCTGGTCCTTAGCTTCCCGCTCGGCCTGGTCTCGGCCGGCATCCCGGCCACACTCGGCGCGCTGTTCAACGAGCTCTATCCGCAGGGGGTGCGCGGCACCGGGGTGGGCTTCTGCTACAACTTCGGACGCATCGTGTCGGCCGGCTTCCCGGTGCTGATCGGCCATATGAGCAGCTCGATGTCGCTGGGCACGGCGCTCGGCATCGATGCCGGCATCGCTTACGGGCTGGTGGTGATCGCCGCGCTGATGCTGCCCGAGACGCGCGGCCGCCGGATCGCGGCGCCGCTCGCCGTCGGCGAACCGGCCCGGGACGACGACGGCCGCGCGCCGAGCGGATCGCGAGGTTGAAGCCCTTGCTTGAAGTTGAAATGCGCTGCCGGTTTCCTTTTCCTTGATGTCTTCGTCTCTCTCCACCATGAGCACCACGCCTGACGATTGCGCGATGCAGGCCGAGTCGGGCCTGAGCCCCGGCGGCGCGGCATGGCTCGCGGCCGCGGCGCCAGCGCCCGCCGGCATCGACAGCCATGCCCACCTGTTCGTGCGCGGCCTGCCGCTGGCCGCACACCGACGCCACGCGCCTGACTACGACGCCACGCTCGATGCGTATGTCGCGCATCTGTCGACGCATGGGTTCTCTCAAGGCGTACTGGTGCAGCCGAGCTTCCTCGGTACCGACAACGGCTGGCTGGCCGCTGTCGCGCGTCGTTATCCGCAGCGCTTTCGCGGCGTGGCCGTGGTCGAGCCGGAGATCGACGAGGCGCAGCTGGCCGTGCTCGCCGCCAGCGGCATCGTCGGCGCGCGTCTGAACCTGATCGGGCTGCCGCTGCCCAACCTGAACCAGGGCCCCTGGCCGCGTTTTCTTGCGCGCCTGAACGCGCTGGGCTGGCATGTCGAGATCCATCGCGACGCGGCCGACCTGCCGGTGCTGCTTGACGCGTTGCTGGCGCAACGCTGTACCGTGGTGGTGGATCATTTCGGGCGGCCCGATCCGGCGGCCGGCCTGCGTGATCCGGGCTTTCGCGCGCTTCTCCGACGCGCCGACAGCGGCCGCATCTGGGTCAAGCTGTCGGCGGCCTATCGGAGCGTCGATGCGAACGCGAATGCCGATGCGGGTGGGGTGGGCGGCGACGGTATGGCATTGGGCACGATGCTGGCCGCCCAGCTGCTGGAGGCGTTTAGCCCCCAGCGTCTGGTCTGGGGCAGCGACTGGCCGCATACGGAGCATCGTCACCTCGTCGACTACGCGTCGACGGCGCACGCGTTGCGGCAATGGGTGCCCGACGAGGCACAGCGGCGCACCATCCTGGTCGATTCAGCACGCGAGCTGTTCCGCTACTGACCCTGTACGGCGGGCGATTGTCCGCGGCTCGCTCCAGATTTCGTTGATTGCGGTCACGATGTGCCTGGCTGTCGCAGCCGGGCCGCTTTGTTACGTCGCCGCCGCCTGTGCCGCAGTGACAGGCCCTCCGCACGATACAACCTGTCGACGCGCTTGCATTGTCTCGCCAGCCTTCCCGTCGCGGGACCACGTGAACGCGCCGATACCCGCAGTGCACAAATGGGACAGTTTTGTGGGCTAGGGGCATTTCATAGCACGGCGACGGAACATTCCAATCATCACGATTCATTTAACTTTCCGTGAGGACTTCGACACCGGCCGCCGCCTACGATGGGCGCATGTTTTCAGCACCTGCTTCCAGGAGTCCGTCATGCCCACCCGCAGACATCTGCTGTTCGCCGGCGCCACCGGCCTCGCCGCGCTCGCGGCGCTGTCGTCCGCCGGCCGCCGCGCGCTGGTCGCCCGCGCCTTCGCCACGCCGCCGGCCGGCTCGCCGAAGGGCGCCCCGTTCGAGATCACGCTCAGCGACGCCGAATGGCATCGCCGGCTCACGCCCGCCCAATACACGGTCCTGCGCGAAGCCGGCACCGAGCGGCCGTTCAGCAGCCCGCTGAACGACGAGCACCGGCACGGCACGTTCGCGTGCGCCGGCTGCGACCTCGCGCTGTTCTCGTCGGCCACCAAGTTCGACAGCCATACGGGCTGGCCGAGCTTCTGGAAACCGCTCGACCACGCGGTCGGCACCGACGCCGACGCGTCGTTCGGGATGGTCCGCACCGAAGTGCACTGCCGCCGCTGCGGCGGCCATCTCGGCCACGTGTTCGACGACGGCCCCGCGCCGACCGGCCTGCGCTACTGCATGAACGGCCTCGCGCTCGCGTTCCACCCAGCCGCCGCCTGATCCGGCCCCACGCCCATTCGACTGGAGAACGCATCATGCTGCTCATCGTCCTTGCCTATCTCGGCGGCGTGCTCACGATCCTGAGCCCGTGCATCCTGCCCGTGCTGCCGTTCGTGTTCGCGCGCGCCGACCAGCCGTTCGTGCGCACCGGCCTGCCGCTGCTCGCGGGCATGGCGCTCACGTTCGCCGTCGTCGCGACGCTCGCCGCCGTCGGCGGCGGCTGGGTCGCGCAGGCCAACCAGGCCGGCCGCTGGATCGCGATCGTGCTGCTCGCCGTGTTCGGCCTGACGCTGCTGATGCCGCGCTTCGCGGAACACCTGACGCGCCCGCTCGTCGCCGCCGGCAACCGGCTCACCGGGCTCGCGCAACGCGACGGCCGTCCGGCCGGCCCGGCGTCGTCGCTGCTGCTCGGCGTCGCGACGGGCCTGCTGTGGGCGCCGTGCGCGGGCCCGATCCTCGGTCTCGTGCTGACCGGCGCCGCACTGCGTGGCGCGAGCGTCGGCACGACGCTGCTGCTCGTCGCGTATGCGGCCGGCGCGGCGACGTCGCTCGGCGTCGCGCTCGTGATCGGCGGCAAGGTGTTCGCCGCGATGAAGCGCTCGCTCGGCGCCGGCGAATGGATTCGCCGCGGGATCGGCGCGGCGCTCCTGGCCGGTGTCGGCGCGATCGCGCTCGGCCTCGATACGGGCGCCCTCGCGCAACTGTCGACGGTCACCACGGGCGGGCTCGAAACCAAGCTCGTCGACCGTCTCGGCGGACGCTCGAACGGTGCGCCGGCGGCCCCGGCCGCGACCGGCGCCACCGACAACGCGCCGGGCGGCGCGATGATGGCCGCCGCAGCCGATGGCGCCCAGGCCAGCGGCGGCGCGATGATGCGCGTGGCCGACGCCACCGCGGCCGCGCTGCCGGTCGAAGGCACGCTGCCGTCGCTCGACGGCGCGGTGCAGTGGCTGAACTCGCCGCCGCTGACGGCGGCCGGGCTGCGCGGCAAGGTCGTGCTGGTCGATTTCTGGACGTATTCGTGCATCAACTGCCTGCGCACGCTGCCGTACACGACTGCCTGGGCACGCAAGTACGCGCCGTACGGGCTCGTCGTGATCGGCGTGCACGCACCGGAGTTCGCGTTCGAGCGCGATATCGGCAACGTGAAGAAGGCCGTGCACGACCTCGGCATCGACTACCCGGTCGCGATCGACAACGGCTATTCGATCTGGCGCGCGTTCAACAACGAATACTGGCCCGCGCACTACTTCATCGACGCGCAAGGGCGGATCCGCCATCACCACTTCGGCGAAGGCGAATACGCGCAGTCGGAACGCGCGATCCAGTCGCTGCTCGCCGAAGCCGGCCATCCGGACGCGCTGAACGTGCCGCTCGGGCTCGCCGGCGCGCCCGCGAAGGGTGCGCTCGCGGCGGCCGACAGCGCGGACGTCCGTTCGCCCGAAACGTATGTCGGCTATGCACGCGCGGAAAGCTTTGCGTCTGCGGGCGGCGTCGTGCGCGATGCCGCGCACCGCTACGACGCGCCGGCCCGCCCGGACCTCAACGACTGGGGCCTTGCCGGCACGTGGAACGTCGGCGCCGAGCGCGCGGCGCTCGCCGCCCCGGATGGCCGGATCGTCTACCGCTTCCATGCACGCGACCTGCACCTCGTGCTCGGCCCCGGCGCGGGCGGGCGGCCCGTGCGCTTTCGCGTGACGCTCGACGGCGCGGCGCCCGGCGTCGCGCATGGCGCCGACGTGGACGCGCAGGGCTACGGCACCGTCACCGGCCAGCGCCTGTACCAGCTCGTCCGCCAGCCCGGTGCGATCGCCGATCGCACGTTCGCGATCGAGTTCCTCGATCCGGGTGTCGATGCGTACGCATTCACTTTCGGCTGATCGCGCGCGCCGCCGCCATCCGGGCGCCGCTTTTCCCCACGCATTCCGAAGGAGCAAAACATGAATCCGATCCCTACCCGCGATGCCGCCGCCCGTCGGCGCGCCGCCGTGCTGCGCCGCATCGGCGCGATCGCCGTCGCGGCGGCCGCCGTGTTCGGCTACCAGCGCATCGTCCATTCCGCCGAGCCGATGCGTACCGTGCCCGCGCCGACGCTCGACGAAACGCCCGGCGCATCGCACGACGAGACGGCCGTGCTCGCCGGCGGCTGCTTCTGGGGCGTGCAGGGCGTGTTCGAGCACGTGAAGGGCGTGAAGCAGGTGACCGCAGGCTACGCGGGCGGCGCGTCCGAAACCGCGCACTATGCGCTCGTCGGCTCGGGGCTGACGGGGCACGCGGAATCGGTGCGCATCGTCTACGATCCGACCCAGGTCACGTACGGCCGGCTGCTGCAGGTGTTCTTCTCGGTCGCGCACGACCCGACCGAACTGAACCGGCAGGGCCCCGACGAAGGCTCGCAGTACCGCTCCGCGATCTTCCCGACCACCGCGCAGCAACGCGCGGTCGCGACCGCGTACATCGCGCAGCTCGGCGGCGCGCATGTGTTTCCGGCGCCCGTGGTCACGCGCGTCGAAGCCTACCAGGGCTTCTATCCGGCCGAGGCCTATCATCAGAATTACCTCGAACTGCACCCCGACGCGCCGTATATCGCGTTCAACGACCTGCCGAAGGTCGCCGGGCTGAAACAGCGCTTCCCGACGCTGTACCGTGCGGACCCGGTGCTGTGGCGCGAAGCCCGCTCGTGAGCCGCTCATGAGCCGCTCGTGAGCCGCTTGCGACCGTCTGCTCGCTGCATGACGGGGCTGCCGCCCACCGCCCAGCAGAGCCGCAGACACCACGCCCCAGCGGCGTTCCGTTTGCGCCGGATCAACGAACCGGCGGATGCGATGCCGGGGCAAACCCGCATCGCCTCCGCCGCGACCGGCAACTTCGCGTAGACTCTCCTGATTCCCGCCGCTTCTTGCGGCGCTCGACATTCAGTCCAGCCAGGAGGCGTCACGCATGCGCGCAGTGCCTTTGCCTGACAGCAACACCCTCGAAGAACCGTCCACCGGCGCGGCCGTCCGCGACCTGCGCCGCGTGCCCATTCACCCGGATCACTGGTACCCGCTCGCGTGGTCGCGCGAACTCAAGCGCGGCAAGACGCTCGGCGTGCGCTTCGCCGGCGATCCGATCGTGCTCGTGCGTACCGAATCGGGCGCCGTGTATGCGCTCGAGGATCGTTGCGCGCACCGCCAGGTGCCGCTGCACGCGGGCGTCGTGAGCGGCGAAACGCTGCGCTGCTGCTACCACGGCTGGACCTACGCGTGCGACAGCGGCCGCTGCGTCGACGTGCCCTACCTCGGCCGCGAGCGCCTGCCCAACGGCGTGCGCGCGTATCCGTGCCGCGAGGCGCACGGGCTGATCTTCGTGTTTCCGGGCGATGCCACGCTCGCCGACGAACGGCCGTTCCCCGCGCTCGAATCGGCGGACAACCCCGCGTACAAGACGCGCCGCTTCGGCCGCGAGGTCAAGTGCCACTACTCGTTCATGCACGAGAACCTGATGGACATGAACCATCAGTTCCTGCATCGCAAGCAGATGGGGCAGATGCGCGCGCGCTCCGTGGGCCGCCGCCGCGGCGACGACTGGGTCGAGGTCGACTACACGTTCGCGCGGATGGAAGGCAAGCAGCCGGTCGGCGAGGCGCTCGTGTTCGGCGCGAGCAAGAAGCCGGCCGACCAGTCCGACAAGAGCGTGATGACGGTGCGCACCGGCTACCCGTACCAGACGCTGCAGATCCGCTCGAGCGAAGGCACGCTCGTGATGGATCTGTGGATCGTGTACGTGCCGCTCGACGCCGAGCAGCGCACCAACCGCACGTTCGGGCTGCTGTCGATCCACAAGCCCGGCATCCCGTTCGCGCTCGATCTCGCGTGGCCGCTGCTCGTGTGGTTCACCGAGCGCATCTTCCGCGAGGATCGCTGGATCGTCGAGCGCGAGCAGGAAGCGCACGATCGCCAGGGCGCCGACTGGAACCACGAAGTGTTTCCGGTCATCAACGAGCTGCGCGACCTGCTGCGCCAATGCGGCGCACGCACCGTGATCCCGATCCGCGACGCACGCGACAGCGCGTGACGTGACGCATGCGGCTCGCCGCGGCGCGCGCCGTTACAGCGTGAACGCGCCCGGCAGCAAGGCGCGGGCCGTCGTGATCTCGACGGCCCCTTTCAGGTTCGCGAGGATCACCTCGATGTCGGGCGTGCCGATCTCGATGATCACCTGACGACACGCGCCGCACGGCGCGATCGGACCGTCCGTGTCGCCGACGACCGCGAGCCGCGCGAAATCCGCCGGCCGATAGCCGGCGGCGATCGCCGCGAACATCGCCGTGCGTTCCGCGCAATTGCACAGCCCGTACGACGCGTTCTCGACGTTGCAGCCGTGGAAAACCGCGCCGTCGCGCGCCAGCAGCGCCGCGCCGACCTTGAAGCGCGAATACGGCGCATACGCGCGCTCGCGCGCCGCCTTCGCCTGTTCGATCAGTTCGTCTCGTTCCATCGTGGTGAGGCCTCCGGGGGCAGGGTCAGCCGATCTGCTGGTAAAGGGTCGGCGGCGCTTCGCCGGTCTCGCCGAGCACGTAGCTGCGGCGCACCGCGTCCGCCGCGTGAGCCGCGGCAGCTTCGTCGCGGGCGTGCACGAAGCCGAGCGGCTCGCCGGCCTCGATGCGCTGCCCGATCTCGGCGAGCGCCGTCAAGCCGACGCTGACGTCGATCGCATCCTCCGCGCGCGTGCGGCCGCCGCCGAGCGCGACCACCGCCAGCCCGAGCGCGCGGCAATCGACCCGCTGCACCACGCCGCTCGCCGGCGCCGCAACCGGCACGATCACCGCCGCGCGCGCCAGATGCCGTGCAGGCGCGTCGATCAGGTCGGCCGGGCCGCCGAGCGCGACGACCATGCGCGCGAAACGCTCGGCCGCCGCGCCGGAATCGAGCGCCTGCCGCAGCTTCTCGCGTGCGTGGGCGACATCGGGCACGAGCCCGCCGGTCACGAGCAATTCGGCCGACAGCGCCATCGTCACGTCGTGCAGACGCGCGGGACGCGACTTGCCCGTCAGGTAGTCGATCGCGCACGCCACTTCGAGCGCATTGCCCGCGCACGGCGCGAGCGACTGGTTCATGTCGGTGAGGATCGCGGTCGTCTTCATGCCGGCGCCGTTGCCGACGTCGACGATGCTGCGCGCCAGTTCCGCCGATTTCTCCGCCGTCGGCATGAACGCGCCGGAGCCCACCTTGACGTCCATCACGAGCCCGTCGAGCCCCGCCGCCAGTTTCTTCGACAGGATCGACGCGGTGATCATCGCGACCGATTCGACGGTCGCCGTCACGTCGCGGATCGCATAGATGCGCTTGTCGGCGGGTGCGAGCCGCGCGGTCTGCCCGATGATCGCGACGCCCACCTCGCGCACCGTGCGGCGAAACGCGTCCGTCTCGGGCATCACGTCGTAACCGGGAATCGCGCTGAGCTTGTCGAGCGTGCCGCCGGTATGGCCGAGCCCGCGCCCCGAGATCATCGGCACGTAGCCGCCGCACGCGGCCACCATCGGCCCGAGCATCAGCGACACGACATCGCCGACGCCACCCGTCGAATGCTTGTCGATCACCGGCCCGCCGAGATCGAGCGCGCGCCAGTCGAGCACGTCGCCGGAATCGCGCTGCGCAAGCGTCAGCGCGACGCGCTCGTCCGTGCTCAGGTCGTTGAAATACACGGCCATCGCGAACGCGGCCACCTGGCCCTCGGTCACGCTGCCGTCGGTCACGCCGCGCACGAACGCGGCCATCCCGTCGCGATCGAGCGGCTGCCCGTCGCGCTTCCTGCGAATGAATTCCTGCGGTAGAAACATCGTTGCCTCGCGTCAAACGGTCGGAGTCTGCTGCACGGTTCAATGCAGCGAGAAAAACAGCCCGGCAATCGCCGCGCTCATCAGGTTCGACAGCGTCGCGGCCGTCAGCGCGCGCAAGCCGAGCCGCGCGACGTCCGAGCGGCGCTCGGGCGCGACCGCGCTGAACCCGCCCGCGAGAATCGCGATCGACGAGAAGTTCGCGAAGCCGCACAGCGCGAACGACACGATCGCGAGCGTCTTCGGGTCGAGCACCTGCAGGCCGGCCGCCGCCGCGTGCGCGCCGCCCTTCAGGTACGGCGACAGGTCGCCGTACGCGACGAATTCGTTGAAGATCAGCTTCTCGCCGATGAAGTTGCCGGCCAGCGTCGCATCGTGCCACGGCACGCCGATGATCCATGCGAGCGGCGCGAACAGGTGGCCGATGATGCCGACCAGCGTGACCTGCGGAAAGCCCGCGAACGCGGCCGCGCCGCCGACGATCAGGTTCATCAGCGCGATGAGCCCGACGAACGCGATCAGCATCGCGCCGACGTTGATCGCGATGCGCAGGCCGACCGACGCGCCCGATGCGGCCGCCTCGATCACGTTGGCGGCGCGCTTGTCGTCGAAATCGAGGCCGTCGACCACCACGCGGCTCGGCTCGACGGTCGGAAACAGCAGCTTGCCGAACAGCAGCCCGCCCGGCACCGCCATGAACGACGCGGCGAGCAGGTACTCCATCTTCACGCCGAGGCCGGCGTAGCCGACCAGCACCGAGCCGGCGACCGACGCCATCCCGCTCGCCATCACCGTGAAGATCTCGGCGCTCGTCATGTTGCGCACGAACGGCTTCACGAGCGCGGGCATCTCGCTCTGCCCGAGGAAGATCGTCGCGACGGCCGAGCACGCCTCGATGCGGCTCACGCCGAGCACCTTCGCCAACCCCGCGCCGAGGATCGCGACGATCCACTTCATCACGCCGATGTAGTACAGCACCGAGATCAGCGCGGTGACGAAGATGATCATCGGCAGTACGCGCAGGCCGAACACGAACCCGCCGTCGCCGAACAACTGGAACATGCGCGCGTCGACGAGCCCGCCGAATACGAACGCGATGCCGTGATTGCCCATGTCGAGCACGCGATTGACGCCGTTCGCGGCCCCGGCGAGCGCCGCGCGGCCGGACGGCACGAACAACACCAGCGCGCCGATCGCGAACTGCGTGAGCAGCGCGGCGATCATGGTCCGCGCGCTGACCGCGCGGCGGTTGTTCGACAACAGATACGCGACCAGCAACAGAAACAGCATACCGAGGAGACTGCGCAGAATATCCACCTTTGTGCTCCTTTCTCACTATTTGAACTGTCCGGCGGGCGGCCCGTGCCCGCGACCCGCGTGATGGGGTGGGTGGATGTTACTCGCTCGATATGCACGCCGGCAACGTCGCCAAAATCGCCGCGATCAATGGCATCGATCGTTTCCGTTTTCGTCTTCGACAATTTGATCAGGTGTTCTATCTACGCAGCTAAAACAGGCGCGGGGCGTGCCGTCGGAACGGACACGCCCCGCGCGACGCGTATCGTTCAACCCGCGCGCTCGACCGGATGCGGCTCGCGCAGCCGGTTCGCGATCCGTGCGGCCTCGTAGTAGCCGGCCGCCGGCGGACGCTTCAGGTAGCGGCCCGCGCCGCGCACCGCGCGCAAATCGCCGTCGGCCCACGCGAGCGCGCCGCGCGTGAGCGTGTGCGTCGCGACGCCCTGCACCGTCATCCCCTCGAACACGTTGAAGTCGACCTGCTGATGATGGGTCTTCACCGAGATCGTCTTCGTCGCGGCCGGATCCCACACGACGAGGTCGGCATCGGCGCCGACCTGCACCGCGCCCTTGCGCGGATACAGGTTGAAGATCTGCGCGGCATTGGTCGACGTGATCCGCACGAACTCGTTCGGCGTGATGCGGCCGTGGTTCACGCCGTGATGCCACAGCACCGACATGCGATCCTCGACGCCGCCACAGCCGTTCGGGATCTTCGTGAAATCCTCGCGGCCCATCGCCTTCTGCGATGCGCAGAACACGCAGTGATCGGTCGCCGTCGTATGCAGCTGCCCCGACTGCAGCCCGCGCCACAGCGCCTCGCGATGCTCGGCCGAGCGGAACGGCGGGCTCATCACGTGGGCCGCCGCGCGCGTCCAGTCCGGGTCGCGATAGACGGCCTCGTCGATCACCAGGTGCCCCGGCAGCACTTCGCCGAATACGCGCAGCCCTTCGCTGCGCGCGCGCGTGATCACGTCCACCGCGTCCTTCGCCGACACGTGCACGATATACACGGGCACGCCGAGCACCTGCGCGATGCGGATCGCGCGGTTCGCGGCTTCGCCCTCCACCTCCGGCGGCCGCGATAGCGGGTGAGCCTCCGGCCCCGTGATCCCGCGCGCGAGCAGCGCCTTTTGCAACTGGAACACGAGCTCGCCGTTCTCCGCGTGCACGGTCGGCAGTGCGCCGAGTTCGAGCGAACGCGTGAAGCTGTTCACGAGGACTTCGTCGTCGGCCATGATCGCGTTCTTGTACGCCATGAAGTGCTTGAAGCTCGAGACGCCATGCTCGCGCACGAGCGTGCCCATGTCGCGGTGCACGCTCTCGTCCCACCACGTCACGGCCACGTGGAAACCGTAATCGGAAGCCGCCTTCTCGGCCCAGCCGCGCCATTCGTGGAATGCCTCCATCAGCGGCTGCTTCGGACTCGGAATCACGAAATCGATGATGCTCGTCGTGCCGCCCGACAGCCCGGCAGCGGTGCCCGAATAGAAATCGTCGCTCGCGGTCGTGCCCATGAACGGCAGTTCCATGTGCGTATGCGGATCGATGCCGCCCGGCATCACGTACTGGTCGTGCGCGTCGACGACGGTCGCGCCGGCCGGCGCGTCGATCTGCTCCGCGATCTGCAGGATCGTGCCGCCGTCCTGCGGATCGGCGCAGAGCACGTCCGCGCGATAGGAGCGGTCCGCATCGACCACGGTGCCGCCGCGAATCAGGATTGCCATTTCGTTGCCTCCTCGTTGACTGTCGGGTGCCGCATGCCGCGCGCGAGTCGCCGCCGGCTCGCGCGTCATGCGCTTACAATCCGCGCGCGCGGTCCGGCGCGCCACTTCATCCAGGTGCCGTATACGCCGGACGCCAGCACGAGGCCGACGAACCACGCATACGTGTAAAGCGTGTTGAAGAACGCCGGCACGTTCGGAAACGACGCCGGAAACGCCGTATGCAGGAAGCCCGGCAGGTTCGGCAGCACGCCGACGGCGAGCGCGACCAGCGCGGCCGGGTTCCAGCCGCGCGCGTAGCTGAAATCGCCGCGCTCGTCGAACAGCGCGCGCGTGTCGAGCTGCGTGCCGCGAATCAGGAAATAGTCGACCATCAGGATGCCCGCGACCGGCCCGAGCAGCGCCGAATAGCCGACGAGCCAGGTGAAGATATAGCCGTCCGTCGTCGCGAGGATTTTCCACGGCATCATCACGATCGCGATCGTCGCGGTGATCATCCCGCCCGCGCGGTACGAAATCGCCTTCGGCCACAGGCTCGAAAAATCGTAGGCAGGCCCGACGAGATTCGCGGCAAGATTGCAGCACATCGTGTCGAGCGTGAGGATCACGAGCGCGATGCCCACGCCGATGCCGGTCATCCGGCTCGTCAGGTCGATCGGATCCCAGATCGCGTTGCCGTAGATCACGACGGTCGCCGACGTGACGACGACCGACACCACCGACAGCAGCGCCATCGGCAGCGGCAGCCCGATCGACTGGCCGATCATCTGGTCGCGCTGCGAATGCGCGAAGCGCGTGAAATCGGGAATGTTCAGCGCGAGCGTCGCCCAGAAGCCGACCATCGCGGTCAGGCCCGGCCAGAAGGTCGCCCAGAAGAGTCCCGCCTTCTTGCCGCCCGCCGCGAACTGCGACGGCGCCGACAGCATCGAGCCGACCCCGCCCGCCTTCGACGTCGCCCACCAGACGAGCGCCACGCACATCACGACCTTGATCGGCGCGGACCAGCTTTCGAGCCAGCGGATCGAATCGGTGCCGTGCAGGATGAAGTACAGCTGCAGCGCCCAGAACACGAGGAAGCACGCGAGCTGTCCGAACGAAATGCCGACGAGCGGCAGCGCCGCGCCGTGCAGCGCATTGCCGGTCAGGATGTTTAGCAGCGTGTAGATCGCGCTGCCGCCGAGCCAGGTCTGGATGCCGTACCAGCCGCAGGCGACGATCGCGCGCAGCAGCGCCGGCAGCTTCGCGCCCTGCGTGCCGAACGACGCACGCACGAGCACCGCGTACGGAATCCCGTGCTTCGCGCCGGCATGGCCGATCAGCAGCATCGGCACGAGCACGATCAGGTTGCCGAGCAGCACCGTCATCACCGCCTGCCACGGCGACATGCCTTCCTGGATCAGCCCGGCCGCGAGCATGTACGACGCGATGTTCATCACCATCCCGACCCACAGCGCCGCGAAGTGGTACCACTTCCACGTGCGCTGCGCCGGCGTCGTCGGCGCGAGGTCGTCGTTGTACAGGCTGCCGCCGTGCGCCGCGGCGCTGTCGGGTTCGGCGGGAATCGCTGCTGGTTTCATTGAACGCGCTCCACGAAAACGTCGGCGCCGGCATCGCACGATGCCGGCCCGGGAAAACGAAAAGCGGCGGCGCAAGCTCTCCCGCGCCGCCGGACGCCGGTCAGGCCGCCTTCGCGTGCTTCTCGGGCGCGGCCGCCGGGCCGCCGCTCGCGCCGGCATCCGCGCTCGCCGGATTGTTCGGATGCGTGGTCCAGTTCGCGTAGTCGCCCGAATCGACGCGCTCCATCGTGATGCATTGCTCGACCGGACACACATGCATGCAAAGATTGCACCCGACACATTCCGAATCGACCACTTCGAAGTGCCGCACGCCGTCCTTCGTCGCCGTGATCGCCTGGTGCGACGTGTCCTCGCACGCGATATGGCACAGCCCGCACTGGATGCAGCGGTCCTGGTCGATGCGTGCCTTGATGTCGTATTTCAGGTTCAGGTATTTCCAGTCGGTCACGTTCGGCACCGCGCGGCCGCGAATGTCGTCGAGCGTCGCGTAGCCCTTCTCGTCCATCCAGTTCGACAGGCCGTCGGCGAGATCCGACACGATCCGGAATCCGTAATGCATCGCGGCGGTGCACACCTGCACGCTGCCGGCGCCGAGCACCATGAACTCGGCCGCGTCGCGCCACGACGAGATGCCGCCGATGCCCGAGATCGGCAGGTTCGGCGTTTCCGGATCGCGGGCGATCTCCGCGACCATGTTCAGCGCGATCGGCTTGACCGCCGGGCCGCAATAGCCGCCGTGCGTGCCCTTGCCGTCGACGGTCGGCATCGGCGCCATCTGGTCGAGATCGACCGCGACGATCGAGTTGATCGTGTTGATCAGCGACACGCCGTCCGCGCCGCCCTTGTATGCGGCGCGCGAGCCCATCCGGATGTCGCTGATGTTCGGCGTGAGCTTCACGAGGCACGGCAGCCTCGTGCCTTCCTTCACCCAGCGCGTGACCATCTCGACGTATTCGGGCACCTGCCCGACCGCCGCGCCCATCCCGCGCTCGCTCATCCCGTGCGGGCAGCCGAAGTTGAGCTCGACCGCATCGGCGCCGGTATCCTCGACGAGCGGCAGGATCCATTTCCAGTCGCGCTCGTTGCACGGCACCATCAGCGACACGATCAGCGCGCGGCCCGGCCAGTCGCGCTTCACCTGCGCGATCTCTCTCAGGTTCACGTCGAGCGGACGGTCGGTGATCAGCTCGATGTTGTTCAGCCCCGCGATGCGCTGGCCGTTCCACTGCACCGCGCCGTAGCGCGAACTGACGTTGACGACGTGCGGATCGAGTCCGAGCGTCTTCCAGACGACGCCGCCCCAGCCCGCCTCGAACGCGCGGTTGACGTTGTAGGCCTTGTCGGTGGGCGGCGCGGACGCGAGCCAGAAGGGGTTCGGCGAAGTGATGCCTGCGATGGTGCAGCGGAGATCGGCCATGTTCGGCTCCGTGAGAAGGGGTCGTGTTCCTCGGTGTGCGTGCGGTGCGTCGCGCGTTCAGGCCGCCTTCGCGTCACGCGCGGCAAGCGTCGCGTCGATCGACGCGGCCGCGCGCTTGCCGTCCTGCACGGCCTGCACCGTCAAGTCGATGCCGTCCGTCGCCGCGCAGTCGCCGCCGGCCCATACGTCCGGCAGCGCGGTGCGCCCGTCCGCCCCCACCGCGATACGCGTGCGGTCCGCGGTCAGCAGCGCGGCTTCGATACCGTCCGGCACGAGCGTCTGGCCGATCGCCTTCAGCACCATGTCCGCATCGACGGTGAAATGCTCGCCCGACGCGGCCTCGAATTCGACGCCCGTCACCTGCCCGTCCGTGCCTGCGATGCGCACCGGCTTCGCGTGCGTGACGAGCGTGACGCCGCACTTCTGCGCGAATTCGCGCTCGGCCCACGTCGCGCTCATCGCGTCCACCCCGCGCCGGTACACCATCGTCACACGCTCGGCGCCTAGCTTGCGGCTCTGCACGGCCGCATCGATCGCCGTATTGCCGCCGCCGATCACGACCACGCGCCGCCCGACCGCCACCTTCTCCAGCCCGTCGGCCTGCCGCACCTCCTCGATGAAATCGACCGCGTTCATCACGCCGCCCAATTGCTCGCCGTCGATCGCGAGCGCACGCACGCCGCCGAGGCCCATCGCGAGGAATACCGCGTCATGCCGTTCGCGCAATGCGTCCAGCGTGACGTCGCGACCGAGCGCGATACCCGTTTCCAGCGTGATGCCCCCCACCGACAGCAGCCACTCGACTTCACGCTGCGCGAAATCGTCGACGGTCTTGTACGCGGCGATCCCGTATTCGTTGAGGCCGCCGGCCTTCGGCCGTGCATCGAACAGCGTGACGCGGTGCCCGGCGAGCGCGAGCCGGTGCGCACACGCGAGCCCGGCCGGCCCCGCGCCGACCACCGCCACATGGCGGCCCGTCTCGGGCGCGCGCCGGAACTGCACCGCGCCAGTCTCCATCGCCCAGTCGGTCGCGTGCCGCTGCAACGCGCCGATCGCGACCGGCTGCGCATCCTGATGGTTGCGCACGCACGCGCCTTCGCACAGGATCTCGGTCGGGCACACGCGGGCGCACATCCCGCCGAGCGGATTCGCGGACAGGATGTCCATCGCCGCGCCTTTCAGGTTGCCGTTGCCGATCTTGCGGATGAAGCTCGGGATGTCGATCTGCGTCGGGCACGCGTGCACGCACGGCGCGTCGTAGCAATAGTGGCAGCGGCTGGCCGCCGCCGCCGCGGCGGTCGGATCGAGCAGCGGCGCGATATCGGCGAATTCGCACGAGAGTTGCGTGGACGACAGGCGATGCGCGGCGATATCGCCGGTTGGCTGGGTGGTCATACGCATTCCTTCGACTGGGTGGAGACAAAGCCGTCCCCGCCGGCTGCGGATGCACAGTCGGGGCGGTCGTGCTTAGGATTGCTACGGTCGAACTATGCGCGGTCTACCGGCCGCGCTATACCCGATTCGTCATGAAGCCGGCTCGCACGCACGCGACAGCATCGCGTGCAGCAGCACGTTCGCGCCGGCCTCGATCCATGCGGGCGTCGCGTCCTCGATCTCGTTGTGACTGATGCCGTCGATACATGGCACGAACACCATCGACGTCGGCGCGACCTGCGCCAGATAGCACGCGTCGTGGCCGGCCCCCGACACGATGTCGCGATGCGAGTAGCCGAAGCGATCGGCCGCGTCGCGTACGGCTGCCACGCAGGCGGGGTCGAACGCGACCGGCTTGTAGTAGAAAATCTGCTCGAGTTCGGTGTCGAGCCCAATGTCGCCCGCGATGCGCGCAACGCCGTCCCGCAGCGCCGCGTCCATCTTCGCGAGCACGGCGTCGTCCGGATGGCGGAAATCGACGGTGAAGAATACGCGGCCCGGAATCACGTTGCGCGAGTTCGGGTGGACCTGCATCATGCCGACCGTCGCGCAGCCGAACGGCGCATGATCGAGGCCGATCCGGTTGACGAGATCGACCACGCGCGATGCGCCGAGCAGCGCGTCGCGGCGGCGCGGCATCGGCGTCGGCCCCGCGTGCGCCTCCTGGCCGGTGAACGTGATCTCGTACCAGCGCTGCCCCTGCGCGTCGGTCACCACGCCGATCGTCTTGCATTCCGCTTCGAGAATGGGCCCCTGTTCGATATGCAGTTCGAACGCCGCGTGCAGCTTGCGCCCGCCGCACGGCACGTCGCCCGCGTAGCCGATGCGCGCGAGTTCCTCGCCGATCGTCTTGCCGTCGACGTCCTTGCGCGACAACCCGTAGTCGAGCGTGAACACGCCCGCGAACACGCCCGATGCGACCATCGCCGGCGCGAAGCGCGACCCCTCCTCGTTGGTCCAGATCACGACCTCGACCGGATGCTCGGTCTCGATGCCGTGATCGTTCAGACTGCGAATCACCTCGAGGCCGCCCAGCACGCCGTAGATGCCGTCGAAGCGCCCGCCGGTGGGCTGCGAATCCGCGTGCGAGCCCGTGACGACCGGCGCCGCGTCGGCCACGCGGCCCGCGCGGCGCATGAACACGTTGCCCATCGTATCGACCGTCACCGTGCAGCCCGCAGCCTTCGCCCAGCCGACGATCAGGTCGCGGCCGGCCTTGTCGAGATCGGTGAGGGCGAGACGGCACACGCCACCCTTCGGCGTCGCGCCGATTTTCGCGACTTCCATCAGGCTGTCCCACAACCGCCTGCCGTCGATCTTGATCGACGTGTCGAAAGCTGCCCGCTTCACTGTTTCCGATACCGCGTTCATTCGTATCGCTCCTGTGGGGTCGGTGATGTCGTCAGCCCGGTCCGTGCCGGTGCATGTGAGGCCTGTTTCGGGGCACGCCGCCCGGATGCGGTGCATGCTCGGTCGGTGCGTGAAACGCGTCAAATCCTGTCCGATTGGACAGGTTTTAGACGATCAAAATGAGCAGCGCAACGTCTTTCTTGCGCGACGCACCGGAGCGAGAAACGTGCCATCGCAACGCAGCATCGCGGTGGCGTGGCGGCATCCGGATGCGTGCGCGCGACGCGAATCAGCGGCTAGAATGAAGCCCAACGCGGCATGGCCGCCGCGCGAGGGTAACGATGAGACATGACGAGGCGACGATCGAAGCCACCGACCGGGATGAAACGGCGGCGCCTTTGCGGCGACGCAAGGCGCACATTCGCGAGTCCAACGAAGCGCATCTGCTCGCGTGCGCGGAGGCCGTATTCGCGGAGCGCGGGCTCGCCGGCGCCAGCACCGCGATGATCGCGGAACGCGCGGGCCTGCCGAAGGCGAACGTGCACTACTACTTCCCGACCAAGCTCGCGCTGTACCGCCGCGTGCTCGAAGATCTGTTCGAGGACTGGCACCACGCGGCCGGCTCGTTCGAGGCCGGCGACGATCCGGTGGAGGCGATCGGCGGCTACGTGCGCGCGAAGATGGCGCTGTCGCAGCGGCGCCCGCTCGGCTCGAAGGTGTGGGCCAACGAGATCATCCACGGCGCGGAGCACATGCAGGACATCCTGTCGCAACGCGTGAAGCCGTGGTTCGACACCCGCGTGAAGGTGATCGAAGGCTGGGTCGCGCGCGGATTGCTCGCGCCGATCGATCCGCATGCGCTGATGTACCTGATCTGGGCGACCACGCAGCACTATGCGGATTTCGATGCGCAGATTCGCGCGCTGAGCGGCAAGCGCGCGTTCACGAAGAAGGCGTTCGACGAAAAAACCGAGCAGGTCGTGCAGCTCGTGATTCGTGCGTGCGGCGCGGTGTCGCCGAACGCGAAGCCGTAGCGCGACACGACGCTTCCATCGAATAAAAACGGGCGGCGCGCATCGCACGGGGATGTCCCGTGCGATACGCGCCACCCGTGATGCCACGTTCGCGCGTGCGAGCGATGCGATGCGCGATGTATTACGCGATGCGTTCGATCGCAATGGCCGTCGCTTCGCCGCCGCCGATGCACAGCGATGCGATGCCGCGCGTCAGGCCATACGTTTCGAGCGCGGCCAGCAGCGTCACCATCACGCGCGCACCCGACGCGCCGATCGGATGCCCGAGCGCGCATGCGCCGCCGTGCACGTTCACCTTCTCGTGCGGCAGATCGAGGTCGCGCATCGCGGCCATCGGCACCACCGCGAACGCTTCGTTGATCTCGAACAGATCGACGTCGCGCAGGTTCCAGCCGGTTTTCTCCGACAGCTTGCGCAGCGCGCCGATCGGCGCGGTCGCGAACAGGCCGGGCTTGTCCGCATGAGTCGAATGCCCGACGATCACGGCCTTCGGCGTGAGGCCGAGGCGCTCGGCTTCCGAGCGGCGCATCATCACGAGCGCGGCCGCGCCGTCCGAGATCGACGAGGCATTCGCGGCCGTCACCGTGCCGCCGTCGCGGAACGCCGGCTTCAGTGTCGGGATCTTGTCGAGTTTCGCCTTGCCCGGCTGCTCGTCGATCGACACGACGCTTTCCGTCTTGCCGGCCTTCACGGTCACCGGCGCGATCTCCGACACGAAACGCCCTTCCGCGATCGCGCGCTGCGCCCGCGTCAGCGACGCAATCGCGAACGCATCCTGCGCTTCGCGCGTGAACTGGTAGGCCTGCGCGCAATCCTCGGCGAAGGTGCCCATCAGGCGGCCTTTTTCATACGCGTCCTCGAGCCCGTCGAGGAACATGTGATCGAGCACCTGCCCGTGCCCCATGCGCATGCCCGCGCGCGCCTTCGGCAGCAGGTACGGCGCATTCGTCATGCTCTCCATCCCGCCTGCCACCGCCACGCCCGCCGAACCCGCCAGCAGCAGGTCGTGCGCGAACATCGCCGCCTTCATCCCGGAACCGCACATCTTGTTGACCGTGGTCGCACCCGCCGCGAGCGGCAGCCCGGCCTTCAGCGCGGCCTGTCGCGCCGGCGCCTGGCCCTGGCCGGCCGGCAGCACGCAGCCGAACACTATTTCGTCGATGCGTTCGGCCGGCACGTTCGCGCGCTCGAGCGCGGCGCGAATCGCCACCGCGCCGAGGTCGCTGGCGCTGGCCGCCGCCAGGTCGCCCTGAAAACCACCCATCGGCGTGCGCGCCGCGCCCACGATTACGATCGGATCCTGAGTCGTCATGATTCGCTTCCTCCAGTGTCAGCGCGGTGCCATGCGCAACGCGCCATCGAGACGGATGACCTCGCCGTTCAGCATCGTGTTCTCGGCGATGTGGCGCACCAGCGCCGCAAATTCTTCCGGGCGGCCGAGCCGCGGCGGAAACGGCACGCTCTTGCCGAGCGCGTCCTGCACGTCCTGCGGCATGCCGGCCATCATCGGCGTCGCGAAAATGCCGGGCGCGACCGTCACGACGCGAATGCCGAAGCGCGCGAGCTCGCGTGCGATCGGCAGCGTCATGCCCACCACGCCGCTCTTCGACGCCGCATACGCGGCCTGTCCGATCTGCCCGTCGAACGCCGCCACCGACGCGGTGTTGACGATCACGCCGCGCTCGCCTTCCGCGTCGGCGTCCTGCTTCGACATCGCTTCGGCGGCCAGCCGGATCATGTTGAACGTGCCGACGAGGTTGATCGACACCGCCCGCGCGAAGCGGTCGAGCGAATGCGGGCCGTCGCGGCCGACGACCTTCTCGCCCGGTGCGACGCCCGCGCAGTTGACGAGCGCATCGATGCGGCCGAACGTGTCGCGCGCGGCCGCGACGGCCGCCTGGCCGTCGGCTTCGCTCGTCACGTCGGTCTTCACGAAGCGCGCGGCCGCGCCGAGTTCGTTGGCGAGACTCGCCCCCGCCTCGTCGTTGACGTCCAGCAGCACGGCCTTGCCGCCTTGCGCGACGACCATGCGCGCCACCGCGGCGCCGAGGCCGGAACCGGCGCCCGTAATCAGAAAAACGCGATCCTTGATGTTCATTCGCAGTCCGTATTCAGGGTTGAGCGACCTTCTCGGCTTCCATCTTGCGCAACACGAAGCGCTGGATCTTGCCGCTCGGGGTTTTCGGCAGCGCGTCGACGAAGTCGATCGCGCGCGGATAGGCGTGAGCGGACAGCCGCCGCTTCACGTGCAGACTCAATTCCTCGACCAGATCGGGCGTGCCGTCGAACCCTTTCGACAGGACGACGAACGCCTTCACGATTTCCGTGCGTTCCGGGTCGGGCACGCCGATCACGGCGGCCTCGCTGACGGCCGGATGCTCGATCAGCGCGCTCTCCACGTCGAAGGGGCCGATCCGGTAACCGGACGACGTGATCACGTCGTCCGCGCGGCCGATGAAGCTCACGGCGCCGTCCGGCTCCAGCTCGACGTTGTCGCCGGTCCGGTAGTAGCCGCCCGCGATCGCCGGCGTGTCCTGCTGCCAGTAGCCGCGGAACCACAGCAGCGGCGAGCGCGCGATGTCGATCGCGAGGTTGCCGGGCTCGCCGGGGCCGAGCTCGCGGCCCGCTTCGTCGAGCACCGCGACCCGGTAGCCGGGCATCGCGAAGCCGGCCGAGCCGACGTGCACCACGTGCGCGAGGCCGTGATGGTTGTTCACCACCATCCCGAGTTCGGTCTGGCCGTAGTGATCGTGGATCGGCGCGCCGAGCGCCGCGTCGAACCAGCGCACGACTTCCGGGTTCAGCGGTTCGCCCGCGCTGCTCACCACCCGCAGCTTGCCCTTCACGCGCGCGGCCACTTCGGGCCCGGCCGCCATCAGCATCCGGAACGCGGTCGGCGAACCGGCGAGGCTCGTGATGCCGAGCCGCTCGATCACGTCGTACGTGCTGTCGACCGTGAAGCCGCCCTCGTAGAGCGTCGTCGCATGGCCGAGCAGGAGCGGGCCCGTGATCGCGTAATAGAGGCCGTACGCCCAACCCGGGTCGGCGATGTTCCAGAATCGGTCGCCCGCGCGCAGATCGACTGCTTCGCGCATGTACGCACCGAACGCGAGCAACGCGTACAGCGGCACCGGCACACCCTTCGGCAAGCCCGTCGTGCCGGACGTCGACATCATCATGAACAGGTCCGACCCCTTGCGCAGCACGGGCTCGAACGTATCGGGCTGCGCATCGAGCGCCGCGCGGAAATCGATGTCGTGCGCCGACAGCGTCTCGGCTGCTTCGCGCACCGTCGCCACCGGCGGGCAATCGGCAATTTCGTCGAGCTTCGCGCGATTCGGGACGTTGGTCACGACGAGCCGCGCGTCGCTCATGCGCAACCGGTGCTCGATCGCCTTCGGGCCGAATGCGGTGAACAACGGCTGATACACGGCGCCCGCGCGCCACGTGCCGAGGATCGTCGCGACGAGTTCCGGCGTGCGCGGCAGCAGCCCGGCCACCACGTCGCCCGGCTTCACGCCCTGCGCGACGAGCAGGTTCGCGACCCGGGCCGACAACGCCTGCATCTGCGCGAACGTGAAGCGGCGGTGCTGCCCGCCGGCGTCGATCCAGTCGAGTGCGATCGCGTCCGACTTCGCGTGCCGGTCGCAGCATTCGACGCACGCGTTCAAGCCGCGCTCCAGGTCGCCGCTCAGTTGCGCGGCGGCGGTCTCGATACTGAATCGGGCCACGGTGTCGGCATAAGCCGGCACCGGCCGGGCGGTAGCTCCTTCAGGCATGCGTGTCTCCTGTTCGTTATGGCCGCCGTCGAGCCGGGGCGCGACGGGGATACATCGATAGTAGACAGCCCATACATTGCAATCAATGACAAACGGAATCTAGAATCATGATCGCTTTTGCCATGTCGGAGGACGCAGGAAAATGGGGCCGCAGATGATTTCGCCGGATTTCGTCGACGATGCGCTCGCGTGCCTGCGCCGGCACGACCTGCCGACGGCGCCCGTGCTGCGCACCGCCGGGCTGCCGGCCGTCGTGCACGACCCCGTCACGCCGCAGCAGTACGGCCGCCTGTGGCTCGCGATCGCGGGCACCCTGGACGACGAATTCTTCGGGCTCGCCGCGCGCCCGATGCGCCGCGGCAGCTTCACGCTGCTGTGCCACGCGGTGCTGCATGCCGGCACGCTCGACAAGGCGCTGCGGCGCGCGCTGCAGTTCCTCCGGGTCGTGCTCGACGAGCCGCACGGCGAACTCGTCGTGGCCGACGGACACGCGCAGATCGTGCTGGCGCAATCGGGCACGCCGTACCCGGCGTTCGCGTACCGGACGTTCTGGCTGATCCTGCTCGGCGTCGCGTGCTGGCTGATCGGCCGGCGTATCCCGCTGCAACGCATCGATTTCGCGTGCCCGAGCCCCGGCCAGCGCAGCGACTATCACCAGTTCTTCGGCGTCCCCGTGCATTTCGACCGGCCCGACAGCCGGCTCGCATTCAACGCCGCCTATCTCGCGCTGCCGACGATCCGTTCGGAGCAGGCGCTGAAGGCTTTCCTGCGCGGCGCACCCGGCAATCTCCTTGTGCGCTATCGGCACGACACGGGCTGGGTCGCGAAGACGCGCGCATATCTGAAGGCGCGGCCGGCCGCCGAGTGGCCCGACTTCGACGCGCTGGCCGCGCGCCTCGACACGACGCCCGCGACGCTGCGGCGGCGTTTGCGCAGCGAAGGGCAAAGCTTCGCGGCGATCAAGGACGAGTTGCGCGGTGCGCTGGCTCAGTCGCTGCTGCGCGGTCGCGCGCTCAGCGTCGCGGAAATCGCGGCCGAGCTCGGCTTCACCGAGCCGAGCGCGTTTCATCGCGCGTTCCGGAAATGGACGAGCACGAGCCCGGGGGCATTTCGGCGCGACGTGCAGCGGCGAATGCGGAGTCTTGAATGGTGTGCGGATACGCCACGTCTGGTCACGCGCGGCTGATACGATGCGGACATCCGGCTGCCGCCTGCCGTTCCTGATCCGCGGCAAACACCGATCAACCCTTACCGCTCCCGCTCCGATGCAAACATCCGTCTTTTCCGACACCGAACTGGCCGATCTGCGCGCACACGGTATCGTGCTGTTTGCCGGCCGCGTGATATTCGACGCACAGCCGCCGATGGCGACCGACCAAATCGCGGCCGTGCAGGCCTGCTGCCACGGCGACATTCCGCTCCCGTTGCTCGAGCTGTGGCGCGTCACGGCCGGCGGCAGCCTCGACTACGACCTGACGCTGGAGATGAACGGCAATGTCGAAGCCATCAGTTGGAGCGAGCTGTTCTACAACGGCAGCGACGGTTATCGCGACCTGCAGGGCTGGATCGACCACGAGCTCGAACTGGCCGAAGAAGCCGCGCAAGAGAACACGCGCACGTGGAACGGCAAAATCGATGCGCTGCCGTTCGGCGGCTTCGAATATTGCGACCGCATCTACGTCGTGACGGAGCCCGGCGCGCCCGACTATGGCCATGTGCTTGCATGGAAACAGGGGTTGCCGCCCGCGTGGCGCGGCGCGATGCACGAGGACGGTCTCGCGACGATCGCCCCCGATCTGTACGCGGCATTCGGCGCGCTGCAGCTTCATGTCGATCCGCTGGAGCCCGGCGTCGAACCAGGCACCGGTGTCACGCTGCTCGAATACGTCGATGAACGCCGCGACGATCATGGCCTGTCGCCATCGTTGGCCGACAAGCTGATCGCGTTCTATCGACAAGCTGCGATCGACTGGCGCACGCCGCTCGCCGACGGCAGCCTCGGCGCGCAACCGGTGCTCGCACGTCACGCATTACGCCATGCGATCGAGCAAGACGATGCGGCACTCATCGCGCGGCTGGCGCCGCTCGTCGCCGATCTCGGCGTGGCGCTCGCCGGCAGTTCGATCCCGACGGATTATGCGCTGCGACGCCGGAAGTTTTCCGCCGCCGCCGCGTTGCTCGCATCGGGCGCACCGGTCGTGTCCGATGCGCTGGCATCCGTGTCCGGCGCCGTACCGCTCGAGCTCATGCGCATGCTGCTTGACGCCGGCGTCCAGCCGGATGCCGACGCAATGGCGCGTTGCGTCGCGGACGGCGGCACCGATAGCGCACGGCTGATCGGCGCAGCGCTGTCGGCCCGTGGCGTCGACACGGCAGTTGCCTACCGCGCCGCGAGCGAGAAACTGCTGGCCCAGTTGAAGGCCGACATCCACAAGGTTCGCGCCGGCAAGCTCAGCCACTATCTCGGGCTCGACGGGCTCGAAGCACACGCCGAGCGTCTGCGGACGTTCGATTACTGACGTCACGCTGGCGCGACGCGCCGTGGGTTTTCCTGCAGTATCGCGGTCCGGAGGCCGTTTGTTTGGATTGGGTCTCTTCCGCGTTCCGGCGCGAATCTGCATGGTACCGAACGCACCGCCGCGCGCGTGACGTTGCGCCCCGTTCCGTCAGACCACATACTGGTCAGCCAGCCTGAGCGAGGGGGCGTCGATGGTGAATGTCGATGGGAGCGCCGCTTCGATCTTCGGCGCAATCGGGACGGCCGTGTCGTTGCTGGCGGCGATCCCTTACGCGCTCGCGATCTACCGGCGCACCGTTCGCCCGCATCTGTTCACGTGGCTCGTGTGGTCGGTCGTCACCGCGATCGCGGCCGCCGGCCAGTTCGCCGCGGGCGCGGGGCCCTCCGCGTGGTGCACGGCGGCGATTGCGGTCACGTGCTTTCTGACGCTGATCGCCAGCCTGTTTCGCGGCGAGCGCGGCTGGACGGGCCTCGACTGGCTGTTCCTGTGCGCGGCACTGTCGGCCATTCCTCTGTGGATGCTGACCGACGATCCGACGGTGTCGATCTGCCTGGTTACGCTGATCGAGCTTGCCGGCCTCGGCCCGACCGTGCGCAAGACGATCCGCGATCCGTGGAGCGAGAGCCTCGCGTATTTCGCGCTGTGCGTGCTCAAGTACGCGCTGGCGTTGCTGGCGCTGAGCACGTGGAGTATCGCGGTCGCGTTCTATCCGGCCGTCAACCTCATCGCGTCGATCGGCATCTGCCTGATGATGCTGGTCCGGCGTCAGTCGTTGCCGAATGCGCGGTAGGCTGCGTTTGTCGCCGCCTGCCACCTCCCCTCCGAAATGATGCGAGGTCTGACATGAATGCAATCCGTACCGTCATCGAACCCTGCGAAACCGCACTTCGCGCAGCGATGCTCGCCAACGACGTCGAAGCGCTCGACGCGCTGCTGGACGACGATCTGGTGTTCACAATTCCGACCGGCCAGATCGTCTCGAAAGAGGACGACCTGGCCGCGCATCGCGCGAAGCTTTTGCGTCTCGACGCGCTCGACGTCCACGAAATGCGTGCATCCGCGATCGACGAAATGATCCTCACCACGACGCAAGCGACCCTAGCGGGCCATTTCGATGGCACGGCCTTCACCGGTACGTTTGCCTATACGCGGCTCTGGCGTCGCTCGGGCGCCAACTGGCGCGTCGTCGCCGGACATGCATCGCAGGTCGTGTAGCTGCGCCGCGTGTGCGGTTGAATCGCGTCAGGCAATGCTGCGGCGAACGGGCCGGCTGTCGATCGGCGGCGAGACCGGGCGACGCGGGTGATGCGGGTGATGCGGGTGATGCACTGATGAAAACGCCGAGACCGGAGCCTGATGAGCGCCAAAAATGGACAAGCGATTTACCGTGCGCGCCGCGCGTGTCGCGGATGCGGACGAACTCAGTCGACTGGCGCGCCTTTCGAAGGCGCACTGGGGCTATCCGAAGGAATGGCTCGAGCTGTGGCAAAGCGATCTCACGATTTCGCCGGAAACGATCGAAGGGGCGATCGGTTACGTCGCGGAATCGGCCGAGTCGATCATCGGATTCTGGGTCCGAGCATCAGTGGATTCGGATCGACCGACGCCCGGATGGCTGTTCGTTCATCCCGATCACATGGGCCGGGGTATCGCCCGTGCGCTGTGGGAAGCAGTTCGGACTGAGGCCGCTGCGAGAGGCATCAAAAGCTTTGTGATCGAAGCGGATCCGAATGCTGCGCCGTTCTATCTGACGCTCGGAGCTGAAAAGGTCGGCGAGAAGGAATCGAGCGTCGTGCCGGGCAGGTTTTTTCCGATCTTGCGGATCACGGTCTGATGGGTGGTGAAAGCAGCAAGATGGCCCGCGGTGCGTATGGCCTGGGAGATTGAGCTGTCGGCGGTTACAAGTGAGGTTCCGGCTGAGAAATGCCTGGGTTCGAGCAGCCCGGCAGAAGCGGCCTGATGGCGCTTGTTACGCCTTGCCTCGCATGCCATCCGACATGTTTTTCGACGCTGAAATGCAAAAACCCCCGCCTTGTCGGGCGGGGGTTCTTGGCTAAGGGAGCCTGACGATTACCTACTTTCACACGGGAATCCGCACTATCATCGGCGTAGAGTCGTTTCACGGTCCTGTTCGGGATGGGAAGGGGTGGGACCGACTCGCTATGGTCATCAGGCAAAGGGGGTTGTTGTGCTGGCTTCGCAGCACAACCAATCTTGGAAGAAGCAGTAATTAGGTTGTGTGTATCACACACGAGAATCCAACTTGTCTCATCTTGCTACGCAGGTCACCGGTACTTCAACCGGCGCGCCGCATCGATCAGCTTCGCTGCTCGACGCTCTGCGTGGGATGCTCGTCAGTGCTGAAGCACTAACGATCATCGACAAGGCAGACTTGTTATAGGATCAAGCCTTACGGGCAATTAGTATCAGTTAGCTGAACGCATTACTGCGCTTACACACCTGACCTATCAACGTCCTGGTCTCGAACGACCCTTCAAGGAGGTCTAGCCTCCAGGGATATCTCATCTTAAGGCGAGTTTCCCGCTTAGATGCTTTCAGCGGTTATCTCTTCCGAACATAGCTACCCGGCGATGCCACTGGCGTGACAACCGGTACACCAGAGGTTCGTCCACTCCGGTCCTCTCGTACTAGGAGCAGCCCCCTTCAAATATCCAACGCCCACGGCAGATAGGGACCAAACTGTCTCACGACGTTTTAAACCCAGCTCACGTACCTCTTTAAATGGCGAACAGCCATACCCTTGGGACCGGCTACAGCCCCAGGATGAGATGAGCCGACATCGAGGTGCCAAACACCGCCGTCGATATGAACTCTTGGGCGGTATCAGCCTGTTATCCCCAGAGTACCTTTTATCCGTTGAGCGATGGCCCT